>JAPHSA010000156.1 GCA_026193235.1 Deltaproteobacteria bacterium
AAGCGCGTTTGCAATTGGTCTCTATCTTTCTCGGGCAGCAAAAGCTGAGCAAGGCTGAAACCCAGTTGCGTCAAGGACTTGTCGTCGCACCCTGGAATGCGCAGTTACGCAAGCAATACGCGCGTTTTTTGTTGAACGAAGAGCGTCATGCTGAAGCGATAGCTTCACTTCGGGCGAATCCGGCCCCCGCCATTGGTCAGGATCTGGAATACCATGCCCTGTTGGCGGCGTTACTCCAGGAGACCAAACAATTTACTGCTGCCGCTGATCTTTATGCCCGGCTGCTGCAACTGCGCCCGGAACAGGCGGTCTGGTGGCTGGGGCTGGCCATTTCCATGGATCAGTCAGGGCGTTTTGATCAGGCGCGCAATGCCTATGAACGGGCATCTGCCTTACCTGGATTACGGCCTGATTTGCAGAATTATATACGTAGCCGTTTACAGGTTTTGTAACGGATGAGGAGCTGTTGATGTCCACAGAACAAAAATCGGGACCCCGGCAAAAAATCCGCATTGGCGAGTTGCTGGTTAAAAACGGAATTATTTCCGAAGAGCAGCTATTAGGTGCTCTGGCGACCCAGAAAAAGACCGGCAGCAAGTTGGGGAACACCTTGATTGAACTGGGTCTGGTGACCTCGCAGCAGTTGCATGAATTTCTGGCCGACCAGCTCAATCTGCCATTCATTGATCTGAAACATTACAACTACAAGCCTGAGATTGTTCGCATGTTGCCGGAAACCGCAGCGCGTCGATTCCGGGCTATTGTCTTGAACCAGGAAGAGAATCAGCTACTCGTCGGGGTGTCTGATCCGACTGATATCTATGCCTATGATGAATTAAGTAAGGTTCTCAAGCAAAAAATCAGCCTCGCGGTGGTCTATGAGAGCGAGCTTCTGAAGGCTCTCGACACTGTTTATCGTCGGACTCAGGAGATCGTCAGCATTGCCGGAGAGCTCGGTGAGGAACTCTCCCAGGGTGATGCGAACCTGGAACAATTGCTGACGGAAACGGATGTTGAAGATGCTCCGGTTGTCCGTCTCTTGAAATCTTTGTTCGAGGATGCGGTTCAGGTCGGTGCTTCCGATATCCATATTGAGCCGGATGAAAAAGTCTTGCGCATCCGCCAACGGGTTGATGGTGTCCTCCATGAACAAGTGATGAAAGAAAGACGTATCGCGCCGGCTCTAGTATCGCGGCTTAAATTGGTCTGTGGCCTGGATATCTCCGAGCGAAGGTTGCCGCAGGATGGGCGTTTCAATATGCGCGTCAAAGGGCGCAGCGTTGATATCCGTCTTTCTACCATGCCACTACAGTACGGTGAATCGGTGGTCATGCGTCTGCTCGATCAATCGAGTGGGATTCTCCACCTCGAGCATGTTGGCATGTCACCCTCCTTGCTCAAGCGCTTTCGTCATCAATTACATCAGCCTCACGGACTGGTTTTGGTCACCGGCCCGACTGGGAGTGGTAAGACGACCACCCTCTATGGTGCCTTGAACGAACTCAACAGTGATGAGAAGAAGATTATCACCGTTGAAGATCCCGTCGAATATCGCTTGCCGCGGATTAATCAGGTGCAGGTCCACCCTAAAATTGGTCTCGATTTTTCCCGGGTTCTCCGTGCCGGGTTACGTCAGGATCCCGACATCGTCATGGTTGGTGAGATGCGCGACAAGGAAACCAGCGACATTGCTCTGCGTGCCGCTATGACCGGTCACCTGGTACTCTCGACTCTGCATACCAATGATTCGATCAGTACTGCGCTACGTTTGATTGAGATGGGTGCGGAAGGCTACGTGGTCGCCAGTTCACTGCGGGCGGTTATGGCCCAGCGACTGGTGCGTAGAATTTGTGAAAGTTGTGGTTGCCCAGATCCTCTCGACCCGGGAACCCGGAGCTGGCTAAAGAATTACAAAGGCCGGGTCGAACTTACTGCTGATACCGCAGAATTCAAACATGGTCGCGGATGCCCTGCTTGTAACAACACTGGCTACAGTGGGCGGATCGGTATCTTTGAACTGTTGGAAATTAATTTTGCCCTGGCTGACGCACTGCGTCGGAACGACAGCGCCAGCTTTGCTTCAATCGCACAGAATTTACCAAGCTTTGTCAGCCTGGCAGACAGTGCTTTGGTTCTGGCCCTTGATGGTGTGACCAGCATGGAGGAGGTCCTGCGCGTGTCTGGTCAGATTGAAGAAACACTGCAACTGGCAACAAGTGGCAGTAAGGCCGTTGGCACGGCGGAACACACAAGTTCTTTAGCTGAATAAGCATGGGATAAACAATGCCATTTTTTCGCTACAAAGTCAGGGATGCTGAAGGGAACCTTGTGGAAGGGCAGGTTGAGGCATTTTCGGCCGCAGCTTTGGCCAGCCAGTTCCAGGCCAGTCAGACGATCCCCATCAGCATTACTGAGGTTGCAGAAACGCAAAATATCGATCTCGGCAAGCTGTTCAACATAAAACGCAGAGCCAAGGTCACCCTCGATGACCTGATTCTTTTCTGCCGTCAGATGTACACCCTCAGCTCTTCCGGGGTTCCCATAGTGAGAGCGCTCCGGGGCTTGGTTGAAACTGCCCGTAATCCGACTCTGGGGGAAGCGTTGGGCAAGGTTGTTGAGGATCTCGAATCGGGGATGGAACTCTCCGGTGGCTTCAGCCGTCACCCGCATGTTTTTCCTGCCTTGCTCTGCCGCATGGTCCAGGTGGGTGAAGTGACCGGAAAATTGGATGAGGTCTTCATTCAGTTGGCTATTTATTTTGAGCGTGAAAAGGACACCATCAATCGAGTAAAATCTGCGCTGCGCTATCCTTCTTTTGTTCTTACCGCCATTGCCATGGCAGTCGTCTTTATCAGCCTCTTTGTTATCCCGGCATTTGAAAAAGTGTTTGCCGGAGCCGGAGCCCAGCTTCCTTTGGCCACGCGCATTCTGATGGGCTTATCTTCATTCATGCAGAATTATTGGTATGTCCTTCTCGGGGCTTTTATTCTGCTGGTTGTCGCCATCAAGCAAGCATTGAAGACTGAGCGGGGCCGCTACACCTGGGACCGCTATAAGCTGAAAATTCCATTGGTGGGGGATATCATCCTGCGTTCAACTCTGGTGCGGTTCTCTCGGGGCTTCAACATGAGTTATACCGCGGGGATTCCGCTGTCGCAGGCTCTCGGCTTTACCGCCCGCGCGGTGAGTAACGCTTACGTTGGGGAGAAAATCGAAGCGATCCGCAATGGGATCGAGCGCGGCGATACCCTGACCCGCAGCGCCACCCAGACCGGTATGTTTACCCCTCTGGTTCTGCAGATGCTGGCAGTTGGTGAGGAATCAGGTTCTGTCGATACCATGCTGGAAGATGTTGCCGATTTTTATGAGCGCGAAGTGGATTATGATCTGAAAAACCTGTCCAGTGCTATTGAACCGATCATGATAGTCATTATCGGAGGGATGGTCCTGGTGTTGGCCTTGGGGGTTTTCTTGCCGATGTGGAATCTGGCCAGTATTTCCAGGTAAGGTTTGTTAAAAAAATAACATTTTAGACTTGATTAATTAGTAAAAATGAGGAATACTTTATAAGTGATCGCTAATTGTGGCCGATATCTCTCCAAATCACGACAACGTGGGTTCACGTTCTTAGAACTGGTTGTCGTCATTACCATTATTAGTGCTCTTGCAGTAGTTGCATTGAACCGTTATTACAAGCTGCTGGTCGATGTTGAACGCACATCGATGGAACATGATCTCGGGGCCATGCGCAGTGCCATCAGCCTGCAGTTCGCCGGTTATTATGTCACTGGTAATATGGCTGGATTAAAAGATTTGGTTGATAGCAACCCGATGGATCTGCTGGCCGAAAAACCGAACAACTATCTCGGTGTGATCAGTCATTACAAGATTGAGGATATTGAAAAAGGCAGTTGGTTTTACGACAGCAAAGAGCAGACGCTTATTTACCTGGTCAGAAACCAGTTGTATTTCGAAACCAAATTAGCAGACCCTGCACGGGCAAGATTTAAGATTTATCCGGTTTATTCCGATAGAGTAGCGGGGAGAGAAACAACAAAATACATTTCTGGGTTAACACTCAAGGAAGAGGAGCCTTATCGCTGGCTTAGACCTTGGGGATAATATTTTCAATAGTTATCTAACGGCTAACGGTAACGAAAGTTGCCAAAATCAAAAAGGAGCATGAAAATGCGGAATCAAAAAGGTTTTACACTGATTGAACTGGTGGTGGTTATCGTTATTCTGGGTATTCTGGCCGCCGTTGCTGTTCCGAAGTTTGTGGATATGCAGGTTGACGCGCGCGAGTCAGCGGTAGAAGGTGTCGGTGGTGCCGTACAGGCTGCTTCTGCACTGGCACATGCACAGGCTTTGGTAAAAGGGGTTGATGTGACAGCTGCAGCAGGTGAGACTATTGACATGGAAGGGACTACAATCGCTCTTGTCTATGGTTATCCAGCAGCAGCAGCTGTTGGAGCAGCGGGTAGTATTGCGTCTGCAGTTGATCTAAATGGATTCACTTATTTAACTGGTGTTTTTACACTAGATGGGACTCCCGCCGGTGCCACCGGATGTGATGTGACCTATGCGCAAGCAACAGCCACTGCGGCGGCAACTGTAACTATAGATACAAGTGATTGCGAGTAATAAACATTAGGAATAATTTTGTTATGTTGCTAGGTATTTAGCTTCTTACAAATCCGAATGGGGCCTTATGGCCCCATTTCTGTTCAGGCGGTAGTTGTATGCCAGCAATGAATAAAAATTGTATAGACCTTTGGTTTAGTGAAGGTTTTACTCTGGTTGAACTGGTTGTTGTCATCCTCCTGCTTGGGGTTCTGGCTGCAGTTGCGACCCCTAAATTCTTCAATCTGGATGATTATCGCACCCGTGCCGCTTACGATGAAGTCGCCGGAGCGCTCCGCTATGCACAAAAACTTGCTGTTGCCAGTGGTTGTGAAGTGCAGGTGATTCTTTCTGGCAACAGTTACACCCTTCAGCAACATTCTACTGATTGTGCTTCTGGTACTTTTTCTACTATTACTAATCACCCGGTAACGAGTAACACTATCTCAGGTGTAAGCATTTCTTCAACACCGGGCAGTTTTATTTTTGATGCAATGGGACGCAGTTCTAGTGCTGTAACTGTCAATATTGGTAGTAGCAGTTTTAACCTCATTGCTGAAACTGGCTATGTGGATGCGCAATGAAAAAATTTGAGTATTGCAAAACAAATCATGGATTTACCCTGATAGAACTGATTGTCGCTATGGTTGTCATTTCAGTTGCGCTGGTCGGTGTGATGACTGTCGTCAATTACACCACCTTACATTCAGCTGATCCTGTATTGCGGCATCAGTCAATTGCTATTGCTGAAGCCTATATGGAAGAAATTACGCTAAAAAATTATACCGATCCTGATGTGGATGGTGAGGGAAGCCGAGCGTTGTTTGATGATGTTGATGATTATGATGGTCTGGCTGATGCTGGTGCGCAGGATCAGAATGGCAACGCTATCAGTGGTCTGAATAATTATTCAGTCAGTGTCAGTGTCCTGCCACAAAACTATGGGCCATCGGGTACGGAAGTTGCGGGTTTGAAGATTGATGTCACGGTCACTGATCCAGCGGGAGAAAGTTTGGTCCTGACTGGTTATCGTGCGAACTATTGAGGCCGGGGATGAAACCAGGTCAGCACATAAAACCTGAAGCCGGATTCACCCTGATTGAATTGATCGTCGTTATGGTCATCGTCGGGATTCTGGCGGCGCTTGGAGGGCAGTTTATTGTTGCGCCGGTAACAGGTTATATCGATCTTGCCCGTCGCACACGTCTGGTTGATCAGGCGGAGATATCTCTACGTCGGATGCAGCGTGACATCCGCCACGCGTTACCAAACAGTATTCGTATTGATGCAACAGGTCAATATCTGGAAATGTTGAATACGGTTGATGGTGGACGATACCGGCGCTATCCAGATCCAGTTTTGGGGGGGGATGTCTTGAGCTTTGCTGTTACTGACAGCAGTTTTGACGTTCTAGGATCGTTGCATGCCGCACCCACTGCTGGAGATCGATTGGTTGTCTATAACATCTCCTCCTCAGGATTGAGTGGTAACGCTTATGCTGCCATACCTGACAATATGGCAATTATTGCTGCAGGCAGTAGCGCTGATTCAGTGAATTTGTCACCCGGATTTGATTTTGCCAACTCCTCACCCTATCAGCGGTTCTTTGTTGTCGATCAACCTGTCACCTATGCCTGCGAAGGGGGAGTATTGAATCGCTATGCTGGGTACGCACTTTCTGCAAGTCAGGCAACTCCACCCTCAGGATCTTCTGTTCTTGTTTCGAGGGGTATCAGCAATTGTCAGTTCAGTTACGATCCGGGAGCTAGTCAGAGAGCCGGGCTGGTGGCTTTAGAGCTCTCCTTGTCCGAAGCTGGGGAAACCATCACTCTGCTGCATCAGGTTCATGTGGTGAATGCGCCATGAAGCTGCTATCGATGTTAAAAAATAAGGCTGGGTTCACTCTGGTGCAGGCCATTTTTATTCTGGTTGTCCTGGCTCTACTTGGAGTGGTGATGATGCGGCTGATCGGAGTTCAAAGTTCGACCAGTGTGTTTGCTCTGCAGGGGGCAAGAGCTTACCAGGCCGCGCGCAGTGGTTTGGAATGGGGAGCAGTACGTGCCAGTGGGGGCAATTCATGTAATGGAATAATGCTGGTCGAAGATTTTTCGGTCAATGTGACCTGTTCCAGTCAGTCTTTTACTGAAGGACCGATCGGGCCCTATGATGTTTACCGGATAAGTGCAATATCAACCTATGGCAGTTATGGTTCGCCCGATTTTATTTCTCGCAGAGCAGAGATGAAGGTTGGGTTTCACTGATGATGATTATGACAACACAAAGATTCTTCAGGATCTGCAGTCTGGCGTTTGTATCGATATTACTTTGGTCGCCAGCCATATATGCCGCAAGAACTATTAATTCTGTGGCATTGGATGGAGCTGCGACGGTAACGGTGGCTCCCTCGACGACGATCAGTGTCAACATCAATGTGACCACAGATGGTAATGGATCAAGCGGACGTTGGCGGTCTACCTCATGGCTGCTTGATGGGGTTTTTAATTGCGAAGACCATTCTGATCATAATTCTGCTGGTACATACAGTGAAATTTTCAATATTACTGCACCAGCGACATCTGGAGTCTACGATGTTGATTTTGTTGCCTACCGAAATGATAGTTGCAGCCAGGGGGCAAGTGCAGCATATCCCATGACGAATGCCATAGCAGTTGGGGCATCAGCCGAAGTCAACTATCAGTTTGATGAGACTTTCTGGACCGGTGCTTCAGGGGAAGTCAGTGACAGCAGCGGCAACAATTATGCAGCAACTGCGAATAACGGCGCAACAACTGCCGCTGTTTCCCCGGCAATTCCCGGCAACCCTGGAACCTGTTACTACGGTGTTTTTGATGGTGTAGATGACTATGTCGCCCTTCCTTCAATTTATCCTGATCTGACAACGGATTACACAATTACTGCTTGGATAAGGACGACTGATAATACCCGCTCTGGCCAGCGGATTCTGATTGATGATCCGAACAACACTCAGGGTTTCGGTTTTAGCTTGGGTGATGGAGGCCCTGGGCGAGTCAGATTTTTTTCGCGGAGTACCAGCCCGATTATTCTTGATACCCCAAATGTTGTGGCCAACAACACCTGGTACTTTGTTGC
>JAPHSA010000170.1 GCA_026193235.1 Deltaproteobacteria bacterium
GGGGAAAAATTTACCCGCTCTGTGTTAATCAACGACACGGTCCTGGATGCCATCAAGGAAGTACAACATCTTGCCCCGCTGCACAATCCGCCCAATATCGCCGGCATTGAAGCGGCCCAGGCCAACCTGCCGGATGTTCCCCATATAGCCATCTTTGACACCGCATTCCATCAGACAATGCCACAATATGCCTACACCTACCCGGTTCCCCATGAATGGTACGAGAAACATGGTGTGCGCCGTTACGGTTTCCATGGGACCAGCCACCTTTATGTGTCTAAAAGAGCGTCCGTACTCCTCGGAAAAGATCCTAAAAATTGTAATATGATAACTATGCATATTGGTAACGGCGTTTCCCACTCAGCCATAAAAAACGGAATCTCAGTCGACACATCAATGGGCCTCACCCCACTGGAAGGTGCCGTCATGGGTACGCGCTGTGGGGATATTGATCCGGCAATTCCCGCATTTATTATGGAACGTGAGAACCTGTCACCAAAGGAAATCGACGGCATCCTCAACAAAAAATCTGGAGTGCTTGGTGTCACCGGTGAGTTCACCGATCGCCGTGATGTTATAGAGGCCGCAGAAGCTGGCAATGAGCGTTGTGCCCTGGCCCTGGATATTGAAGCCTACCGGCTGAAAAAATATATTGGCTCTTATGCCGCGGTCCTTGGTCGTCTGGACGCTGTTGTTTTTACAGCCGGGGTCGGTGAGATGGCCTGGTTGATCCGGGAAAAAGCCCTCGACAACCTGGAACATATCGGGATCAAACTCGACAAAGAAAAGAACCGCAAAACCATGACGCGGAAGAAGGAAACGATGATTTCTACCCCCGACTCGCCGGTCCGGGTTTTTGTTATTCCAACAGATGAAGAGTTGGTCTTCACCGAAGATGTTGTCGCGATCCTCGAAGAAACCTACACCGATCATATGAATTTTAAATATTCTTTTGCAGAGAGCACATTCCAGCGCTCTTAAGCTTTATTCTCTCCTAACAGAAAAGGCTGGAGCGAATGCAGCCAGTCTTTTCTGTTTTCAGTTTTTTCTGATACACAAATGGTCTATAGTGCCACTTTGTCCCATTCTTTAGGAATTGTGATGGCTGAAAGCAAAGATCAACAGGAAAATCTGATCAACCAACTCCAAAAGGAAAAACAAGCGCTTCTGAAGACCTGTGCAGACCTGCAACAAACGCAACTCAGTTACGAAAAAATCATCGGTGAGAACAACACCAGCCTGCTCAAGTCAGATATGGCCTGCATGGAATTGGAACAAATTTTTTCTGCCTACACCGATTCGACGTGGGTTATCAGGGAAGACGGGATTGTCATAAGAGCAAACCCTGCGATGTTGAAGATGCTCGGTAAATCAGCCGAAGAGGTTATTGGTAAGGCCTGCTCAACATTCCTCGACTATGGTTTCTGTGATCAAGCAGTCTGCCCACTGAGACGAATTAACCGTGCAAAAACACTCGAATATGATGTTCAATTGTCACTTCCGAACACTGATAACAAAAAGTATCTGCTCACCATCGCGCCACTGATTACCATCGACGGCAGCCCCGGTATCGTTGAACAGTTCAAAGAGATTACCAGTCGGAAACAGGCTGAAGAGGCATTGGAGCAAGCCAATCTCGTGCTGGAAAAAATGGCCCTGATCGATGGACTGACCCAGGTTGCTAATCGTCGCAGCTTTGATGACACCCTGGCCAAAGAATGGCAGCGTCTCAAACGGACAAATCAGCCGATCAGCTTGCTACTCGGTGATATCGACTATTTTAAGAAATTTAATGATCACTATGGCCATCAAGCCGGAGATGATTGTTTGCGTCAGGTCGGTAAAGCTTTGGCCGGATCAATCCTGCGGCCTGCGGACCTGGTCGCCCGCTACGGTGGAGAAGAGTTTGTCCTGCTGCTTCCGGAAGTCGAATCAGAGGGGGCGCTAACGGTTGCAGAACGGGTTCTCGATGCGATCAGAGCGCTTGAAATTCCACATCAGGCCTCAGAAGTGAGCAGCATTGTTTCCATCAGCATCGGGGCGGCAACCATGATTCCCACCACAGAGCACCCCCCTGCAGCTTTGGTCTCTCTGGCGGACGAAGCACTCTACCGTGCAAAAGAGCAGGGCCGCAATCGTGTCCTGCTGGCAGAACCCAGTACAGAACTGCAGAGCAATCCGACTCATTAAGGGTCCCGTTTATTCTCCCCCCTCACAGAAATCAATCCTCTTGATGTCCCTTCGGGAGGGATATAGGCGGAACATTCTGCCCAAATCGGTTCCATTTTAGTTGATCGAGTTAAAAATATTCCTCTCCGTAGTCAGGAACCTGCTTGCACCAGTCTGGATTGCTGCGCGCCTGAATCAGTGCTGCGGCTGCCTGCATAATCAGCTTTTCGCGATCTTTCGGATAACTTCCGGCCAGATTGAGAATATTGGAAACATGATTGGAGCGCAAAATACACTTCTTCGGGTGCAACTGCTTGACGATAGCCAATGCCTCTTCGATGATCTCACCATTGGTCAGCGGCTCTATTTGATCAAAATAATCGTCATTATGCCGTTTAAACATGGTCAGCAGCGAAAAATACTCTGGCGATAACTGATTAATCCACTCAGCAGTCGCCAGCGCATGCTCAGCAGTCCGTTGTTGGCCGGCAAGCCCGAGAATTGCTGTAATCGACAACTTCATTCCGGCATTTTTGGCATTCTGACAGAGTTCCAGCATCTGTTCAGGGGAGTACCCTTTATCGACGTTTCTCAGTGTTACGGCATCACCTGATTCCAGGCCAAAGTAGAGAATTCGCAGTTTCTTTTCTTTTAATTCCATCAACTCGGCAACGGTCTTGGTTGTCAGACTTTTGGGTGAAGCGTAGGCAGCAACGCGGCTCAAATTGGGAAAAGCGTCATTGACAAGCTCAAGAATATCGATCAACCCCGCCTGTGGATAAACCAGAGCATCTCCGTCAGCCAGGAAAATTCGCTGATAATGTCGACGATGAAGCGTCGGTATCGCTCCTATCTCAGCAGCAATGTCAGCGACCGGTCGGACACGAAACTGTTTCATTTTGTACATGCCACAAAA
>JAPHSA010000321.1 GCA_026193235.1 Deltaproteobacteria bacterium
AAGATCAGGATGAGCATGGAAACAAGAAAAACCAGAACCCCTAGACCGAAACTGCTTAGATCGTGGCGGATGAAGTCAATCATGTCAGCGACAATCATCGGAACGCCGCCGAGGAAAATCTCGGCTTGATCCCGATGTTGATCCATGATGTGGCGCACTTGCGCAATATCCAGCGCTTCCTGCTCCGAAACTTTCCTGCTATAGCTGTCAAAAGCTCGGGTGGCTTCCTCAAGCTGTGCGGACTCTTCTGCTGATAGTGGTCTTTCGAGCTGTTCTTCGCGCAGGTGATTTCTTTTGTTCAGCAGCTCATGATAATTGTTATCCCGTTTAAATATAACCTGAAGTGCCGTTGTTTTGGCATCAGGGCTGACCAGAAGATTTTTATAGAACGGGCTGGTTTGAAATTCTTTACGTACCAGATCAATATCGACATCTGGTGTTTCCAACGTACGCACGTCATCTTTAAGGTCACCAAGGGTCAGGCGTGGGCTGTCTATCAGGGGGACATCGAGAATGCTGAGAACGGAAGCGACCCTCTCCATTTGCAGCAGGCTGTTGCGCAGTTGGCGCAGATCATCGAGGGTCTCGTCAGCATACAGGTCACGTTTGGGGGAATAGCTGATAACCAGAAATTCGGCACTGCCATATTTGGCATTAATGGCGCGAAAATATTTCAGATCCTGATCATTTTCCAACAATAATGAATCTGCGGAAGCATCGAGACGAAAATCTTTAGCGAAACTGCCAATTCCCAGAACCAGAATAAGCATTAATAGAATAGTCAGGATGGGATGTTTGAGGACAAGGTTTTCGTAGAGTTTGAATAGTTTTTCGCTCATGTGGCTCCTGTGCCGTGTCTGTTTGAATTTTACCCATTATAGCGGTAACAGATTTTATTGGGAACTCATGCACAAAATTGTCGGAGCATGAAAGTGAAAAGCCCCGGCAGAACCGGGGCTTTTAGTTGTTGTTGTGATTTTATCTGCTGATTAGAGGCCAAGTTTTTTGAAGAAATCGTTGCCTTTATCGTCAACCAGAATGAATGCCGGGAAATTCTCAACTTCAATTTTCCAAACAGCTTCCATCCCCAGTTCCGGGAAGTCAATGCACTCGACCTTTTTAATGTTCTCTTCAGCGAGGACAGCTGCCGGGCCACCAATAGAGCCAAGGTAGAAGCCTTTGTGCTTGGCGCAGGCATCGGTGACCTGCTGACTACGGTTGCCCTTGGCGATCATGATCATAGAGCCACCGTTGCTCTGGAGCAGGTCAACATAACTGTCCATCCGGCCGGCCGTTGTCGGGCCGAAGGAGCCGGAAGCTTTGCCCGCCGGCGTCTTGGCCGGGCCAGCATAATAGATCGGGTGGTTCTTCAGATAATCCGGCAATGGCTTCCCACTGTCGAGGATCTCTTTGAACTTGGAGTGAGCGATATCACGACCGACAACGATTGTCCCATTGAGTCGTAGAGGAGCACCGACTTCAAGCTTGGTCAGATCGGCCAGGACTTCACTGATCGGACGGTTGAGGTTGATCTCAGTTGCCAGACTTTCCTTGGTTCGCAGTTCCTCAGGGATCAAGCGACCCGGGTTGCGATCCATCTCTTCCACAAAGAGACCCTCTTTGGTGATTTTTGCTTTGATATTGCGGTCTGCTGAGCAGGAGACAGCCATACCGACCGGGCAGGAGGCACCATGACGGGGAAGACGAATAATGCGTACGTCATGAGCGAAATATTTACCCCCAAACTGCGCGCCGATACCGAGATCTTGTGCCATTTTGAGAACTTTAGCTTCAAGTTCAATATCACGGAAGGCTTGACCGTGGTCGTTGCCCTCAGTTGGTAGCTCATCAAGATAGCGAGCCGTTGCCAGTTTGACCGTCTTCATGCAGGCATCAGCCGAAGTCCCGCCGATGACAAACGCCAAGTGGTAGGGAGGGCAGGCTGCGGTGCCGATAGTTTTCATCTTTTGCAGGAGAAACTCTTCCAGCTTCTCAGGGTTGAGCAATGCTTTGGTTTCCTGAAACAGCATGGTTTTATTCGCTGACCCGCCACCCTTGGCGATAAACAAGAACTTGTAGGCATCTCCTTCGGTCGCGTAAAGATCAATCTGGGCTGGCAGGTTAGTACCGGTATTCTTTTCTTTATACATATCCAGGGCTACAGTCTGGCTGTAGCGTAAATTTTCTTCGGTATAGGTACGGTAAACGCCCTCAGAGATCCGCTCGGCATCATTGCCACCAGTCCATACTTGCTGGCCCTTTTTAGCGACAACGGTAGCTGTCCCGGTGTCCTGGCAGAAAGGCAGCTCAAAATTTGCCGAAATTTCTGCGTTGCGCAGGAACGCCATGGCAACGGTACGGTCATTCTCAGAGGCTTCGGTGTCACTGAGGATTTTAGCCACCTGCTCGTTATGATCCGGGCGCAGCAGGAAGGACACATCACGCATTGCGACATTTGAGAGCACTGTCAACGCTTGAGGGTCAATCTTGAGGACTTCCTGACCGTCAAAGTTGGCGACGCTGACAAACTTTTCGGAGCCATCGATCTTGTAGTACTTGGTCTTTTCGGCACCTAAGGGCATTGGATCCTGATACTTGAAATCTGGCATCTTCTCACTCCTTATGCATAGGGATAATATCCCGAGTCATCAGACCCGGCAAAAACTCACAAATTATAGGTTATTTTTTTACAGTTGTCGACTGGTAACAGCACAAAAACTGTGTACCTATCTAGCTATTTTTGTTCCTGTTTCGATTTGCTCAAGAGCTTCATGTCATCAATCGATAATACCTGACTAAAATGTTTGAAAATTAATTGACAGAAATAGTCGGGTATGATAGTTAAACCCTAGGTAATAAACGGTAAATGTAAAAAAATAACATCCTATGTGTGAAAACCTACTCTTTTAATCTGGCATCGCTGCATGAGACAATCGTACTGAAGGAGGTCTACAGAATGTTTTCTCATCTCAAGGAAGATTTGAAAGTCGTTTTTGATCGTGATCCCGCGGTCAGAAGTGTATTTGAGATATTTTTCTGTTACCCCGGTTTTCACGCAATGATTTTTTACCGGCTATCACATTGGCTGTGGAATCGAAATTTAAAGTTTTTAGGCCGCTTTGTTTCCCATATCGGGCGCTTTATGACCGGAATTGAGATTCATCCCGGCGCTACAATTGGACGGGGCTTTTTTATTGACCACGGCATGGGTGTTGTGATTGGCGAGACCGCAGAAATTGGTGATAACTGTACGCTTTATCATGGTGTCACTCTGGGAGGGACTTCCTGGGCCAAGGAAAAGCGTCATCCCACTTTAGGCGACAATGTCATCATCGGTTCCGGAGCAAAAATTCTTGGGCCCTTCACTTTAGGTGATAACTGCAAAGTTGGTTCGAATTCTGTTGTGGTTAAAGAAGTTCCTGAAAATGCAACGGTTGTCGGTATTCCTGGCCGGGTGGTTCTCTCCGGTGAAAAGCGGGTAGGAGTAGCTCTGGATCATGATAAGTTGCCTGATCCCGTCGCCAAGGCTGTCAGCTGTGTTTTTGATCAAATCGGTCGTCTTGAGGACCGGGTTGAAGAATTGCAAAGGGAACAGAAACAATTGAAGGCTGATTTAGCTCAATATGAAAAACTGGCACAACAAGAGGAAGTCGCCTGATGAGAATGTCAACTAAAGCGCAATATGCTGTGCGCGCTCTTGTGAGTTTAAATTTAACCAGCGATGGAGCGCCTGTTTCAATCAAGGAAATATCAGCCCAGGAAAATATTTCTCTCAATTATCTTGAGCAGTTGTTTGTGAAATTACGGCGTGGGGAGATTGTGAACAGTGTTCGTGGCCCAGGTGGTGGTTACGTGCTTGCCCGCAATGCTTCTGAGATCAGTATTGATCAGATTGTCGACACTGTTGAGGAAGCGATCATGCCACTCTCCTGTATGAACAATGATGGCAGTTGCGGTTGTGATCTTGAGTGCGCAACGCAGGCCGTCTGGCAGGGTTTAGGACAACAAATTCGGAATTTTCTGGCGTCAATGACGCTTGAAGATTTAACCAGTGAAGGGCGGCGTCGACTCGCAGTCCGAGCGTCGAACAATTAATTATATTTTCCTGTACCTGGAGGTTTGTGTGGAAAAGATTTACCTGGACAACAACGCAACAACAGCAGTCAAGCCGGAAGTTCTTGATGCGATGTTGCCCTATTTTCGCGAACAGTTTGGTAACCCCTCAAGTGTCCATTGGGCTGGTCGGATGGTGAGTGGCGCCATTGAAAAAGCTCGCGAGCAGGTCGCTGAGTTAATCAATTGTTCCGCAGCTGAAGTGATTTTTCTTTCCTGTGGCAGTGAAGGTGATAATTATGCGATCAAAGGAACTGCTGATGCTCTGAAAAACAAGGGGAATCATATCATTACCACGGCGGTTGAACACCCGGCCGTCCTTGAAACCTGTGAAGCACTGGAAAAAGACGGTTTTGAGGTTACTTATCTCAAGGTCGATCATGACGGCATGTTGGATCTTCAGGAACTTGAAACGGCAATAACCGACAAGACAATTCTGATTTCAGTCATGTGGGCCAATAATGAAACAGGTAATATTTTTCCGATCAAAGAAATTGGTGAAATTGCCAAAAAGCACAAAGTAAGATTCCATACCGATGCAGTACAGGCGGTTGGTAAGATACCCGTTGATGTTCGTGAGGCGAACGTCGATATGGCCGTGATCTCCGGACATAAGATTGGTGCGCCCAAAGGTGTCGGTGCTATGTATCTGCGCCGTGGGACAAAAATCAGCCGTTTTATGCATGGAGGCCATCAGGAGCGGAATCGCCGTGCCGGAACCCATAACGTTGCCGGGATTGTTGGCTTGGGGGTAGCCTGTGAGTTGGCTCTCCAGCAGCTCGATGAAAATTATACCTATGTGCGCAAGCTGAGGGATAAGCTGGAAAAGGGTATTCTGGAATCGATCCCTGATGTGAAGCTCAATGGGCATCCCAACGCTGACCTCCGATTGCCGAACACGTTGAACGTCAGTTTTAATTTTATCGAGGGAGAGTCTTTGTTGCTGTTCTTCGATATGAAGGGCATCGCCGCATCATCAGGTTCAGCCTGCACCTCTGGTTCACTGGAACCCTCCCACGTCATGGGAGCTATGGGGGTTGATATCGTTCTTGCACATTCCAGCACGCGTTTCAGTCTTAGTTCTGATAACAGCGAGGCTGAAATCGATTTTGTTCTACAGGAATTGCCACCAATCGTTCAACGTTTACGCGAAATGAGCCCATTGTATAATCGTGAAGATCCTACGCCGCTTTCATGTGATGAGTGTCGTATGGTTCACCGGGCTTGATTAAACAATATATAAAAAACAAGGAGAATTTTATGTATACAGAAAAAGTTATGGACCATTTTTCCAATCCACGGAATGTCGGTGAAATTGAAAATGCCAACGGCGTCGGTGAAGTTGGCAACGCTTCTTGCGGCGATATCATGAAAATTTTTCTCAAAGTTGAAAATGACGTCATCCAGGACGTGAAGTTTAAAACCTTCGGCTGCGGTGCCGCAATTGCAACATCTTCTATGGTCACTGAACTGGCTATAGGAAAAACAATCGATGAAGCTTTGATTCTGACCAACCAGGCCGTTGCTGAAGCACTGGACGGTCTGCCACCAGCTAAAATGCACTGCTCAAACTTGGCGGCTGATGCTCTTCATGAAGCAATCAAAGACTACCGGGACAAACATCTGGCTTAACACCAGCTGTAAAATCCAATGATTAGAATGGGGCTCCACGATCTGTGGAGCCCTTTTTTTCCGTGTGAGGATAAGGTGAAAAAACGGATTGTTATCGCCATGAGCGGTGGGGTTGATTCTTCGGTTGCCGCCGCAATCTTGAAAGAGCAGGGCCACGAGGTCATCGGTGTGACCATGGAACTATGGGACGGCAGTTGCCACGGAGCCGAACCCCAAAACGCTCCCCCCCTGCAAAAAAATAAGGACGTTGTTGCTGAAGCCCGAAAGGTTGCTGCCCAACTGAATATTCCGTTTCATTCTTTTGATTTAAAAACTGATTTTCAACATCAAGTCGTTGATCCTTTCTGTGATGCCTATCTCAGTGGGCTGACCCCGAACCCCTGTATCATCTGTAATAAATTTCTTAAGTTTGGCAGTCTTTTGCAGATTACAAAAGACCTGGGAGCTGAGTATCTGGCAACGGGGCACTATGTCGATCTGGCTCGTAATGATGGCTTTTTCCAGGTCCGCAAAGGAATTGACCGCAACAAAGACCAGAGTTACTTTCTCTTTTCGTTGGATCAGAAGCAATTATCCAAGTGCTTGTTTCCTCTGGGAAAGATGAACAAAGTCCAGGTGCGTGGCTATGCGGCGCAACTGAACTTGAGTGTTGCTGAAAAGGCTGAAAGTCAGGACATCTGTTTTATTCCGGATGGTGATTATACCAGTTTTTTACAGAGAGAACGTGGTCTCAGTCTTTTGTCAGGTGATATCATTCATATCTCCGGACAGGTTTTGGGACAACATCAAGGAACTTACAAATATACGATTGGGCAACGCAAAGGCCTGGGCATTGCCTGGTCAGAGCCCCTTTATGTTGTTGCTATCAATGCTCCAGATAAGCAGGTGGTCGTTGGTGAGAAACAACATTTAAGCCGGGTGGAGCTTTTGCTCTCTTACTGTAATTGGAGTATTCCTCAGCCTCAAGAGGAATTTACAGTTGCTTGCCGCATCCGCTATCGCCACATTGAGGTGCCGGCTAAAGTCGCGCCTTTATCGGATAATCGCGCCAAAGTTTTTTTTGAGACAGCGCAGAAGGGCATCACGCCTGGACAGGCAGCAGTTTTCTACGCAGACGATCTGGTGATTGGGGGCGGTTGGATTCAATGAGTAAAACGGTATCAATTGTCACCCTCGGATGTAAAACCAACCAGTTTGAATCGGCTGCCATGGGTGAACAATTAAAGCATGCAGGATATCGCCAGGTTGATTTTGAATCCGGGGCTGAACTGGTGGTTGTCAATACCTGTACCGTGACTGCGGCAACTGATTCTCAGTCTCGCAATCTGATCCGCCGGGCAAAACGCTTTAACCCACAGGCTCGGGTTGTGGTCACCGGTTGTTACGCACAGATTGACCCGGAAAGCTTGAACCGGCTTCCGGGAGTTTCTCTGGTTATTGGCAATCAGGAGAAGGCACAGCTTCTGGACCACCTGACTGAGAATGTCGATTCTGGCCACATTCAGGTTTCTGATATTCACCAGGCTGAGACTATAGAGCCTTTGAGTCTAACAGGATTTGAGCAGCGCAGCCGTGCTTTTGTACAGATTCAGAATGGCTGCGATGCTTTTTGCTCCTATTGCATTATCCCTTATGCGCGTGGTCGAAGTCGATCAGTACCACTTCAGGATGTCGTTGCCCAGGTTGAGAAATTATCTGCCAACGCATACCCCGAAATTGTTCTGACCGGTATTCATATCGGCAATTATGGTCGCGATCTCAAGCCACAGACGGATCTTTTGGACCTGCTGAAGAGAATTGAGCAATCAGGTTTCTCAGGACGGTTACGGCTCGGTTCAATTGAGCCGACCGAACTCACAGCAGATCTATATCGCTACGTTGCTGAATCCGACTGGATCTGTCCCCATTTCCATATCCCTCTACAAGCTGGAGATAACGAAATTCTGCGATTGATGAACCGCCATTACTCAACAGAATTTTTTGCCAAACTGTTAGAGAGCATACACCAACTGCAGCCTGATGCCGCAATTGGTCTGGATGTTATCACCGGTTTTCCCGGAGAAACTGATGTCCATTTTGATCGCACTCGCCAGCTGCTGGAACAGCTTCCATTCAGCCATCTGCATGTTTTTCCGTTCAGTAAGCGTGCAGCAACTCCGGCAGCTAAAATGCCCGGACAAGTGTCTGGAACGGTAAAGAAAGAACGAGCGGCACATTTACGCCGCCTAGGCGAAATGAAGAATGAGCAATTTCGTCAACGATTTATCGGCACTCAACAGTCTATTGTTCTTGAGGGAGGCGTGACCAATGGTCGTCGTAAAGGAATGACCGGGAACTATCTGCCCGTTTGGATAGAAGATACTGCTCTCAGCCGAAGAGAGCTTTTGACCGTGTCGATTACCAAACTCTACCAAGATGGCTTTGCAGGAACGTTAGTTTAGTTTTGCTTGGCCGCCAGGTTCCTGCCACGCTGCACATTGACCAATAAGAGTAATATCCCGCCAACGATAAAGAAGATTCCGAGCGCCAGGATTGAATTACGCGAACTGCCGCTTATATCCGCAACCAGGGCAAAAAGGAGTGGGCCAAAGATTGCTGCGAATCTGGAACTGATGGCAAAAAAACCAAAAAACTCAGCACTCTGGTGTTTTGGAACCATACTGGAAAACAATGATCGACTCAGTGCCTGACTCCCGCCAAGAATAATCGCAATAACACCACCTAGAATCCAGAACTCATAGGCGCTCGTCATTCTATAGGCAAAAAAACAGACGAGAAGAAATATTCCTAGACTCAAGAGAATGGCCCGCTCTGTCCCTAGTTTTTCACCCAACCGGGCAAAAAACAGCGCCCCCGGCATCGCCATAAACTGAATCATCAAAAAACAGCCAATGATGGTCCCTTGTCCCAGTTGAAGCTCTTCGCGCGCGTAGATTGCGGAAACGCTGATGATCGTCTGGATGCCATCGTTATAGCAGAGAAAAGCGACCAAAAAAATACAGAGATCCCGATAACAGAGAAGCCGTTGAAATTGTTTTATGTAACCTCTCAGGCTGAATCGATACTGCGTTGCCGGTTTTTTCTCTGTTTTGGGTAGATAGATGAAGGTGGGGATCGCAAAAATGAACCACCAGAAGGCTGTTAAAAGAAAGCCAAAGCGGGTGGCCGCACCACGATCAGAGAATCCGAAATATTCAAATTTCAGAATCAACAGAAAGACTAAGGCTAACAGCAAACCACCGCCAACATAGCCATAGGCAAATCCGCGCGCCGAGAGACGGTCGGATTCTTCGCTGGGAGCCAAAAGAGGGAGATAGGCGTTGTAAAAGATATTCGCTCCGGCAAAAGCGAGGTTGCCAAGAATGAAAAATCCGGCAGCCAGTAAATAATCGCCAGAACCGGTCAACGCGAGTAAAGCCGTTGCCACACAACCAAATAGCCAGAACAGCAACATCAACGGTTTATGCCAGGATTTTCTATCAGCCAGTGCCCCCAGTGCCGGGGCTGTAATTGCTAATATCACCATTGAAGCAGAGACGCTGTAGCCCCAGAGGCTGGCTGCACTAAATTTATGCTGCGCAAAAAACGGCAGGCTTGCGCCTGACTCAGGAACCAGCGAAACGAAATAGACCGGCAGCACAGCAGCCAGAATCACGGTTGCAAACGCAGAATTGGCCCAATCGTAAAGACACCATCCAAACTGGACTTTGCGTAATTGATTGCTCAAACTACCTCCATTATGTGTCATTTACAGGACAGGGTAGAGCAAATACAACTCTGGGGGCAACTTGTTTGAACTGGAGAAGGGAATTAGAAAAAAATGCCTCGAACCTTGGAGGGGGGATAAGGTTCGAAGCAATAGCAAAAATGATTTCTTAATCTATTTGGCTTCGGTATGTCCAGTAAACTAATATTAAATTATATATACGGAATCATATATTTACGTTCACAGTCTACGGTAGGCACAATCTTCTGGCAACCAACTCAGGGTTGAGATATTCTCCGGTGTCAGTAGAATGCAGTCTTCTTCAACGTGCAAACGATTTGAGTAGATGCGACAAGTTCGTTCATGAATATCGAGAAAGCGACAGGGGACTGTCGTCGTATGAACAGTCCCCAGCTTATCTATCTTTTTTTCAAAACAGCAGCCCCCGCAGCGGTTGCAGATGGTTTCCCATTCTGTTTTGCTCACTGTTTATGCGCACTCGGAAAAACCACAGGCATGGCAGACGCAACAACCGCCCTCATGCTCAACCGGACCACCGCAATCGGGGCAGGCGCCACCATTGCTGGTGAATTGTGTTGGTCTGTCTTCATCATTGAGCATATGCAGTTCGATCGCTTTGGCGACAGCATCGGCACAAGAGGTTATTCTGTTGTCGCCAAAACCGGCAGGTTTATGGCAGGTGATACCGATCAGTTGCTTCACGGTCTGTCGGGCCTGACCACCACTGCGCCAGGCTAATGAAACCAACCGTCCGATAGCTTCACATTGGGATGCGGCACAGCCTCCAGCTTTGCCCATAGTCGTGAAAAGTTCAAACAGGCCATTCTCGTCTTCATTAATGGTGATATAGAGTGGCCCGCAACCGGTTTCCATTTGGTAGGTTGATCCAGTCAGGGCACGAGGCCGCTCGCGTTTACGCGATGGCTTTTTAGTTTCCATCGGGACACCAGCGTCGATTTTTCTTTCTTCTTCACTTTTTCCAGCGACAGAAAGCACCTGCATATCCCGCGAACCATCACGGTATATTGTGACCCCTTTGCATCCTTCTTTGTAGGCCAGGCGATAGACTGTGGCAACATCTTCCCGGGATGCAGTGCTGCAAAAATTGACCGTTTTAGAAACTGCATTGTCGGTGTGGCGCTGGAATGCTGCCTGCATTAAGACGTGGTCTTCAGGGGTAATATCGTGCGAAGTCACAAATATTCTGCGGATATCCTCCGGCACTGCATCAATCTGTTGTACGGTCCCTTTCTCGGCGATTTCCTGCATCAATTCTTCAGTGTAAAAACCACGCTGTTTGGCGATTTTTTCAAACAATGGGTGAACTTCAATCAATTTATTGTTATCGAGCACTTGACGGACGTAAGAAACCGCGAACAATGGTTCGACACCACTTGAGCAATTCGCAATAATTGAGATCGTTCCCGTTGGAGCAATCGTCGTACAGGTGGAGTTGCGGATCGGGCTTGATTTGGATTTATCGAAGAGACTCCCCTTGAAATTGGGGAAAGCGCCGCGTTCTTTGGCCAGTTCAATCGATTCTTCATGTGACTTCTCGTTAATGAAGCGCATCACTTTTTCACCTAGAGCAATGCCCTCCTGACTGTTATACGGGGTATCCAGCAGGATCAGCATATCGGCCCAACCCATGACCCCGAGACCGATTTTACGGTTGGCCTTTGTCATTTCATCAATTTCTGGCAGCGGGTACTTGTTCGCTTCAATAACATTGTCGAGAAAGCGGGTTGCCAGTTTCACGGTCTGCTCAAGTTTGTCCCAGAGAATTTGTCCATCAACAACCATGTTTGCGAGATTGAGAGAGCCGAGATTGCAGGATTCATAAGGGAGGAGTGGTTGCTCACCACAGGGGTTGGTACTTTCATATTCACCAATATGCGGTGTTGGATTATCACGGTTGAGGCGATCAAGGAAGACAATCCCCGGCTCACCGTTAGCCCATGCCATATCGATAATCTGGTTAAAAACCTTGGTTGCGTTCAGTTGCTTAACGACCTGTCCATCACGGGGGTTGATAATAGCGTAATCCTGTCCCGCTTCGACGGCTTCCATGAAGGCTTCTGTTACACCCACAGAAATATTGAAGTTGGTTAAAATCGTCAGATCCCGTTTGGCCATGATGAAATCCATAATATCGGGATGATCGACGCGCAGGATTCCCATGTTGGCACCCCGCCGGGTACCGCCCTGTTTAATCGTTTCCGTAGCGGCATCAAAAACCCGCATAAAAGAGATTGGACCGGAAGAAACGCCGCTGGTTGAGCGAACTTCATCATTGGCAGGTCTGATGCGTGAGAAGGAAAATCCAGTCCCACCACCACTTTTATGAATCAGCGCGGTGTTTTTTATCGCCTCAAAAATACTCTCCATCGAGTCACCAACCGGAAGAACAAAGCAAGCTGAGAGCTGTCCCAGTTCTCGCCCGGCATTCATCAGTGTTGGTGAGTTGGGCAGGAAATCCAGATTAGCCATCATCTGATAATACTGTTGTTCATAGTTGATGGCGTTTTTGTCGTTTGCGGGCTCAGCAGAATTAATAGTTTGAGCCACGCGACGAAACATATCCTCGGGCTGCTCTGTTGGATTGCCTTCCACATCTCGTTTCAGGTAGCGTTTAGTCAGGACTGTTACGGCGTTTTTTGACAGTTTCAGTTGGGCAGGTTGTGTTGCTTGCGACATTTACTGAACCTCCATTTTAACATTTGCAATGTTCTGCGGGAAAACCCCAAAAAACTCTCTTGGCACTATATTTTGTAGTCAAAGAATATAGACCACTAGATCTAGTGTCTGTCAAGTTTGAAAGATTTAAAATTTAGTAATTCAGGAGCGCATAAAATAGAATGGAAAAATCAGCTTTTTTTTGAACTCATCAAAGGGATTAAAAGTGCATAATAGCGATGTTCTGCTTGTCGCAAGAGTAAAAGTTAAGTATTCTTCCGCTTCATTTAACCTTAATCAGGCTGGACACGTGAAACCAATTTATCTCGACAATGCAGCGACAAGTCATCCGAAACCGGAAAGCGTTTACCTGGCGGTAATGGAAACTATGCGCGCTGGTGGCAGTCCGGGGCGGGGGAGTTATCGGCAAGCGATGGATGCCGAACGCCTGCTTTTTGAAACACGGGAGCTGTTGGCAGAATTATTCAATGTGCCCAACTCGGAGCGTTTTATCTTTGCTCCGAATGCAACAATGGCCATTAATCAGGCTCTGTTTGGTTTACTGAAGCCAGGTGATCGGGTGGTTACCACGAGCATTGAACATAATGCTGTAGCACGACCGCTGAGGGCACTGGAGGATCGGGGAGTTAATGTTGTAAAAGTGCCAGCAGACCCTGCGACGGGACGCGTTGATTTGGTCTCACTCAAACAGGTTTGTTTGGCTCTGCCGACACGGCTGCTGGTTGTGAATCACTGTTCGAACGTCATTGGTACTATTCAACCACTTGAGCAACTTGGGACCTGGTGTCGGCAACAGAAGATCCTGTTTATGGTAGACGGCTCCCAGACGGCCGGGGCTATCCCGATTGATGTTAAAACAACGGGGATTGATCTGTTTGCCGCACCCGGACATAAAAGTTTGCTCGGGCCGCAGGGCACGGGCTTTCTTTATGTGGCAGAGGGAATTGAACTTGCTCCCTTGATCTACGGTGGAACCGGGTCCAATTCCCATTCAGATCTGCAACCCGAGGGCTTCCCTGAGCGGCTGGAATGCGGAACATTAAATCTTCCGGGCTTAGCTGGATTACGTGCCGGGCTGATATATCTTCAACAGTCAGGTATCGAGCAGATACGCTGTCGTGAATTGGAACTGGTCAGCAAGCTGTTAGCAGGGTTGAATAATATTAAAAATCTTAAGATTTATGGACCGCTGGAAGCAGAGCAACGCTGTGCCGTTATTTCGTTTAACCTTGAAGGTAGAGATCCCGCCGAGGTCGGCTATCTGCTTGATCAGCAAAAATACATTTCTGTTCGAGTTGGTTTACACTGTGCGCCTGATGCCCACAGAACCATCGGCACCTATCCGGAAGGGACAATTCGTGTCAGTCCCGGCTACGCAACAACAGATGCCGAAGTCGCTTATTTTCTTGAAGCTATTGATGATATAAGTCAGGCTAGGATTAAATGATCGCCAATCTCGGACATAGCTTTGGGGGGAGGATAATAACTTATGAAAAACTATGTGCTTGATACCAATGTGCTGCTACATGATCCGCAAGCCATTCTGAAATTTTCCGATAATACAGTCATTCTGCCACTCACCGTGATTGAAGAAATTGACCGCTTCAAGAAAGACCAGAGTGAGACCGGGCGGAATGCGCGCCAGATTTCGCGGATGATCGATGTTTTTCGTACGCAGGCCAAACTGGTTGAAGGTGTTCCCCTGGAAAATGGCGGTTTGCTTAAGGTGGCAATCTACAAAGAAGAGTTCCTACTGAAACTGCCCCCTGAGTTACGTTCTGATCAAGGGGATAACCGTATTCTGGCCGTTGCCAGAGACCTGCAGGAAAATTCTCCTGAGGGCACGGTTTTTTTCGTCACAAAAGACATCAATCTGCGGATCAAAGCCGACACCATCGGTATGCACGCCGAGGATTACCAGAACGATAAGATACCGGTAGAGGAACTATATACGGGGACCAGTGAAACTTATCTTCCCCGCGATAAAGTCGACCAGTTCTTCGAGCAGGGTTCTTTGCCGGTTGATGCGGACTTTTTTTCCAATCAGGGTGTTACCTTGATTGACGAAACCAATACTTCGCATACCGCTATCGGCCGATATGACTCACTACGGCAGGAAATTGTTGCGTTAATCAAGACGCCGAAAGAGGGCATCTGGGGGATTCTTCCACGTAACCGGGAACAGCAATTTGCTTTTGATCTGCTGCTGAATGATGATGTTCAACTGGTGTCACTGGTAGGCATAGCGGGAACCGGTAAGACTCTGCTCGCTATTGCCGCAGGGTTGCTGAAAACTGCCGATGAAAGTGCTTATAATCGTTTGCTCGTTTCCCGTCCGGTGTTTCCGATGGGTCGCGATATCGGTTTTTTACCGGGAGACATTGAAGATAAATTGTCTCCCTGGATGCAGCCGATTTTCGATAATGTGGAACTCTTACTCTCTTCTTATGACGAAGTGGGAAAACGTAAACGAGGTTACCGTGAATTAATCGACCTCGGTTTGATGGAGATTGAGCCCCTGACCTATATACGTGGTCGATCAATTCCCAAACAATATATGATTGTTGACGAAGCTCAAAACCTGACTCCCCATGAAATCAAAACAATTATTACCCGGGCGGGTGAAGGGACTAAAATCGTTCTCACTGGAGACCCCTATCAGATTGATAATCCCTATGTGGATTCAGCCAGTAATGGTTTATCCTATTCCGTGGAGCGACTCAAAGGGCAGGATATCGCTGGTCATACGACGCTCACTAAGGGTGAGCGCTCACCGCTTGCTGAACTGGCAGCAAACCTGCTTTAGTTCTCTTGAATAGGATTTATGCTTTTACTTGCACTTGAAAGTTCATGTGACGAAACTGCAGCTGCCGTTGTCAGGGATGGAAAACATATCTTGTCCAACCTGATCGCTTCTCAGGTGGATCTGCACGCTGTTTATGGCGGTGTGGTCCCCGAACTGGCTTCACGGCGTCATCTGGAAGTGATTAATCCCCTGGTTGAAGAAACTCTGTTAAAAGCCGATATTCACCAGGAAGACCTTGATGCAGTCGTGGTAACCCGAGGACCAGGGCTGGTTGGCGCCCTGCTGGTCGGGGTCTCTTTTGCTAAAGCTTATGCTTATGCGTTAAAGGTTCCGTTGCTGGGTGTCCACCATATTGAGGGGCATATCCTGGCGATTCAGTTGGAACGTGAGGTTGCCTTTCCCTTTTTAGCAGCGGCCGTGTCGGGTGGTCATACCCATTTGTATCGCGTCGATGGTATCGGTCAGTATCGTCTCCTTGGGCGTACAGTCGATGATGCCGCCGGTGAAGCTTTTGATAAAGTCGCCAAGATGCTTGGTCTTGGCTATCCTGGTGGTCCGGTGATCGATAGACTTGCTGTTTCCGGTGATGATGGTGATATTGTCTTCCCCAGGCCGATGTTGAAAAAAGAGACACTGGATTTCAGTTTTTCCGGAGTGAAAACCGCGGTTCTGAATTATCTGCACAGGCTTAAGGGTCCGCCAACGGAGAAACAGGTCTCGCAGATTGCCAGTGCTTTTCAGACAGCGGTTGTCGACGTGCTGACGCAGAAGATTATGCGTGCTGCCGATATGGAGAATTTAGAGCGGATCGTCATTGCCGGTGGTGTTGCCTGTAACTCCGGTTTGCGTCGGCGGTTTGATCAGCTGGCAGAATTAACTGACAAGACAGTTTACTTTCCTTCTCCGATTCTCTGCGCGGACAATGCGGCCATGTTGGCTGTCGCCGGTGATTATTACCTGACCAAGGGGATCTCATCCGGACTAGATTTAAATGCTGTTTCCAGCTGGCCGCTGGAACAGGTCACCGGTTGATAAAGTAGAATTTTATGTGGCGACGCTGGGGTTTTTTCAGACAATCAAAACTCAATTTCATCCGTCTGGCACGTTTAGACTCCAGCCCTGATGCCATCGGGCGAGGGATTGCGCTCGGCCTTTTTATTGGTTTTACTCCGACTTTTGGCATTCAGATATTTCTCGCAATCTTGTTTGCTTTTCTCTTACGACAAAATAAAGTTGCCACATTTATCGGTGTTTGGATTACCAACCCTCTCACGGCTCCAATTATCTATGGGCTGGAGTATCAAACGGGCCGTATGCTGTTGGGTTTTCCGCCCCTGGGCTCAGATCAGTTTGTCCATGATTTTAGCTGGTCGATGGGTGTTCAAGTTGGCGCACCACTCATGCTGGGGAGTCTGGTCCTCGGTATTCCCGTAGCAATTATTGGGTATTCTGTGACTGTCCGGCTGGTTCCGAGTTTACAAAAATGGAAAATACCTCGCTGGCCGCGCAAACGTTACTCAGGGGACGATTAAACCCGTGAGCTATCAAACAAAAAAACGGTTCGGACAGCATTTTCTCCACGATCATACCGTCATCGACAAGATCATTGCGGCGGCAGAACTTGACGGCAGCCAGCAGGTTGTCGAAATCGGCCCAGGTTTAGGGGTTTTGACCGATGAATTGTTGCCAAGAGCCGCCCACCTTCAGGTTATGGAAATTGACCGCGATCTTATTGCGCGTTTGCATCAACGCCATGACCCGCGTTTGAGCATTCATGAAGGCGATGTCCTGAAGCTTCCCTGGCGGGATTTCCTCAACACTCCTCCGTACACACTCGTGGCAAATTTACCCTACAATATCTCTTCGCAGATTGTTTTTCGTCTCTTGGAACATCGCGACCTTTTTCAACGTATGATTCTGATGTTTCAACGTGAAGTCGGTGAGCGTCTGATCGCTGATCCTGGCACAAAAGACTATGGAATTCTCTCAGTGCTCAGCCAACTCTGGTACGACATCAAGAAAGTGACCCTGGTGAAACCAGGCGCTTTTAATCCTCCGCCAAAAGTGGACTCCGTTGTTCTTCATTTTCAGCCCCGGGCACATCCAAAAGTTGATCCGGTTGATGAAGCATTTTTTAAAAAAGTTGTCAAAGGTGCCTTCACCCAGCGTCGTAAAACTTTAAAAAATAGTCTGCTCGCAGCGGGTTTTGATGCGGATGAGATTAGTTCATCTCTGCAAGTAACAGGGATTCTTCCCGGGTGTCGGGGGGAAACCCTGACCCTCGAAAACTTTTCTGATCTCACCAAAGCACTTTTCCGTAAAAATAATTAAAAAATTATTAAACAGAGCTTGATAACCCGCAAAACGTGATCTATTATTCGTATGTTGTCAGGGATAATCTCTTTCGTGGCAATGTCTTGCTAATCAGCCTTTTTCCAAGTTTACTACGGGAGTAGAACATGAAGGTGACTGTGGCCAAAAGAGGGCGCGCATCAGAGGATCTGAATGAAATCTTTCAACCTGAGGTGATAGAACGGGAACTGATTCGTCAAGGGCGATCAGAAAATTTGCCCGTGTTCCTCCAATTGGCTGAAATTTTACGGCAGGAAATACCTGAAAATTTCTTAGCACCGCTCAGTTTGGCAGATCTGGTGGGGAATTTACGGCAAGCCGGTGAATTTCTTTATCAGCGCACTGATGAGGTCAAGGTTGAGCTGCAGGCGCAAAAGGAACCTGGTCACTATTATCTTTTTTCCAATTCTCCTGATGCTAATCATATTTTCTTTTCGCTTCAGGAATATCTGCACCGCCGATCACTCCATTTTCGCGTAATTTGTCACCCGATTATTTCCGTTGTCAGAGAGGCAGGGATCATCCAGCAGGTTAGTGAGGATAATAATCTGCCCCGTGAATCATTTGTCTGGATGGAACTTGAGCGTTTTCCCGCAAGAATGATCGACGGCCTGGAACAGGCTATCAGTAAAATTATTTCAGCAGCTGTAACGGTCTATCGGGATCGCCCGAAAATGTTACAGAAAATTCTTAATCTTGGCTCAATTACGGAACTCAGCCAACATAAAGACCTTTATGAGTGGTTGGTTCAGGAGAATTATACTCCGGTTGCAGCGCGATCATATGTTTATGCTAAGGGGGCTGATGCCGCTGCTTTCAGTGAAGAAAAAGATGAGACCTTAGGTTTAACCGAATTTTATGCCCAGGCTTTTCATAAGTCTGACAACTCCTTTGTTTTGACCCCTGAGAAAGTTTATCCGCTGCTTGGACACGGGAAAAATGTCGATCTGGAAAGACCAGACCTGCGCTGTCCTCTACATCGCTTTGAGCGTTTGACTTATCTGGGTTTTCGTGAGGAACTGGATGACGGCCGCTATCGTGAACATTGTTTCCTTGGTTTTTATACGCAGAAGAGCATCGATGAAAATAGTTTCACAATCCCTGCACTACGTGAAAAAATTGAGCGTGCACAGCAGCAACTGAAGATCCCACATGACAGTCACAACTATCGCAAGACGGTTCAGATCATCAACAGTTTTCCCAAAGTTGAATTGTTTTTGATGGGTGACACTGAATTGCGGCGCATGATTCACTCTTTTACTCAAATGCACCGCCAGGCCGGGGTTAAGGTTGTTATCGCTCCGAGCGCATCGGAAACCGGTTTGACACTGTTACTGATCATGCCAAATGATTACTACCTGCCAGAGCATATTGGGCGGATGGAAATCTATCTACGGCGTTATTTTAAAGCCGTCAGCGTTGAAACCCGCTTGATTCATCTCGCGTCAGACTATCTCAGTATTCATGCCAATCTCCAGCTCCAGAAAAAAGAGATTCAGGTTAATCTGGAGCAATTAGAACAGGGCTTAACCCGACTCGCGATGCCTTGGAAACTGAAGTTCCGCGAATTGCTCGAAAAGAATTTTGCTGCTGATTCTTTCAGCATTTGGGAGCGCTACATTAAAGCGTTTCATCAGGATTATCGGGCGCGGACGCACCCCCGTTTTGCAGTGCGCGATGTTCGAAATATTGAACAATTATTACGAAATCAACTGGATTCTTTTGATCTCTGGGGTCCATTCCATGAGCAGGATGACTACTACCGCTTACAATATTACAGCCTCAGGCGGAGTTATCTGAATGATCTGATGCCATTTCTCCAGAATCTCGACCTTTGCGTTCTGCATGAAATTGACTCTGATCTTCAGGTTGGCGACGAAAAGGTTTACATCAAGAGTTTTGCCATTCGCCCCAATTCCGCAAATAGCCTGCCGTTCAAACAGATTAAAAACCTGTTACTCGATACTTTGCTGGCCATGCGCAGTGGAGAGGTGGAGAATGATTATCTTCATCGACTCTTCCCACTCACCGGGCTGTCATGGCGGGAAATTGATGTTTTCCGCGGTTATCGTAATTACTATTTCCAGTTGGGGAGCCCGTTCACCAAAAAACGTGTTGCCGATGCGCTGGTCAATAATGCCAAGGTGTCCTATCTGCTCTATCGTTATTTTGAAGGTCGTTTTAAGCCATCTAAAGAGTGGGCTGACCCGATGACTCGCGAACTTGAGGTGCTTTCACCAATTCGGCAGGAACTGGCCGCAGCGCTGGAAGATGTCAGTGACACCAATGAAGATAAAATTTTGCGGACACTATTCAACCTGATCGACTCGACTATCAGAACCAATTTTTATTTACGTTACCAGCAGGACGATTACTTCTTCTCCTTTAAAGTCAGTTCTCTCGGCGTTATCGAAATGCCGTCGCCACGCCCCCTTTACGAAGTCTATGTCCATTCTGCGAAAATGGAAGGCCTCCATCTGCGCGGCGGAAAGGTTGCGCGGGGCGGAATTCGCTGGTCGGATCGTCCTGATGATTTCAGAACCGAAGTCCTGGGTCTGGTCAAAGCACAGATGACCAAAAATGCCGTGATTGTCCCTGAAGGGTCGAAGGGTGGCTTTGTCACCAAACAATTCAGTCCTGATCGGGAAGAGATGGGTGAAATTGTTAAAGAAGCCTATCAGACGCTGATGCGTGGATTACTTGATTTGACCGATAATCGCACGGTTGATGATATCGTTCGTCCAGAAGGCGTTATTGCCTATGATGACCAGGATCCCTACCTGGTTGTCGCCGCAGATAAGGGCACAGCACATCTGTCTGATACCGCAAATGCCGTGAGTAATTCCTACGGGTTCTGGCTTGGGGACGCATTTGCCAGTGGTGGCTCTCATGGTTATGACCATAAAAAACTTGGCATTACTGCCCGTGGTGCATGGGAGAGTGTGAAGCGTCTGTTCCGGGAAATGGGCCACGATATTCAGAGCAAGCCTTTTACCACCGTCGGTGTTGGTGATATGAGTGGCGATGTCTTTGGTAACGGAATGCTGTTGTCACGCCAAACGAAGCTCCTGGCTGCATTTGATCATCGTCATATCTTTCTTGATCCAAACCCCGATCCGGAAACTTCATACCGGGAAAGAGAGCGGTTGTTCAATCTTCCGAGATCCAGTTGGGATGATTATAACCGCGAATTGATTTCTGCCGGAGGGGGGATTTTCTCCCGGCAGTTGAAAGAAATTCCACTTTCTCCTGAAGTCGCCAAATGGCTTGGTGCGCGTTCGCACAGTATTGATGTTCCTGGCCTGATCAAATTGATCCTCAGTGCCGATGTTGACCTGTTGTGGAACGGTGGCATTGGTACCTATGTCAAAGCCTCAAGCCAAACTAACGAGGACGCCGGTGATCGTGCCAATGATGCGGTACGGGTGGATGCAACCGATCTGCGCGCCAAAGTTGTCGGCGAAGGTGGCAATCTTGGGCTGACGCAACTTGGTCGTATTGAATATGCTCTCAACGGCGGGCGGATTAATACGGACGCCATTGATAATTCAGGCGGGGTTGACAGCTCGGACCATGAGGTCAATTTAAAGATTCTTCTGCGTTTGCTTCGTCAGGAAGGTCACGTCAAAGATCTGGAAGAAGGTTACGGTCTGCTTGAGGAGATGGAGGAGACTGTCTGTCAGGATGTCCTGGCTAACAATTATAGCCAGACGCTTTCCCTCTCGCTTGACGTACTGCGTTGTAAGAAGGATGTGGAGCCGTATCTGGAACTGATGGATCGTTTGGGTCGTTCAGGTCTGCTCGATCGGCGTGACGAGTTCCTGCCAAGTCGTAAGGATGTTTCCGCTCGCCAACCGAACCGACTGCTGCGGCCAGAACTTTCCGTGTTGCTGGCATACAGCAAGATGTTCTTATTCAAAGCACTGCTCGATAGCGACCTGCCGAAAAACAAAGTTGTTAACCAGCTCCTGTTTGATTATTTCCCCCAGCAGGCCATTGATCGTTATCGTGACTCGCTGTCGCGCCATCCTCTGGCTAAAGAAATTACTGCGACCATGTTGACCAATCGTGTTGTCGACCAGGCGGGGAGTGCATTTTTACAGACAATCAGTCGTTTGACCGGCAGTACCCAGGTTGAAGTTGCCAATGCTTATCTGATCTTCGACAGTTTGCTGACTGGTGATGCTCTGCGTAAAGCGGTCTTTGCTCTGGATAATAAAATGTCGGCTGACCGGCAGTATGAGCTGCTGCTGAAACTGGAGGATCTCCTCAGTTCCTTCTGTTCCTATGCCTTAAACAATGGCATGATCATCCCTTCATCTGAACAGGATCTGGAAAGAATAAACCAACAGCTGCTGGACTATGCCAAGTTATTGCCGCAGGTCCTCCCGGAAGCTACCTGGGACGGTTGTAAACAGCGAAAAGCACAGCTGCTGGAAGAGGGTTTAGATAAAGAGATAGCTTTTAAATTCGCGGTGCTGGATAACCTGGTCGATTTTCTGCCTCTGATCTGCATGATCGAAACTTCCGGCCAGAACCTTAAACAATTAGCCCAGATAAAAGTGCTGGTCGATGATCAGTTCAGAACGCAGGCTATCTTTGCCCTGCTGGATAAAGTCATCATCAGAGACAGCTGGGATCGTCGGGCGCGTGAATCTCTTGTGAGTTCTCTACACTCTGTTAATGTGCGTATTATCCAACAGGTTGCTTTAGAATCCGCGGAGAAACCACAGACTTTCTTTTATCAGCGGCGGCAGAAGCTGAGGAATTACGAAGGGTTGTTGCAATCTCTCATGAATGAAGCTCCGCGTAATTTTCACCCGTTCACGGTTTTATTGCGAACCCTGGAAAGCCTTTTGGCGGTTTAGCCGGATTGTTTATAGATTACACTTACTAAAACAGGACGGAGATTCTCCGTCCTGTTTTAGTATCGAAAGAACCAACTGTGATTTTAGCTAGTTCTGCTTTTGTCGGCGGCTTGAGAAGTGACTAGACAGGTAAAACATGCCTATGTTATACCCAAGACGCTTTCAAGGAGAAGGTGACTGGCCCGGGACCTGTACTGGAGCCGTTATGGAACTTTCTCCCGACCATATGCCGCCTGGATCATGTGACCGGGACGGAAGGTGACTTGGCTCGGTGCCAGGGATATCTCTCATTATACCTTTCGTTTCGATGAAAGGTATTTTTGTTTTACAAGAGGAATGAGCGTGAATAAGCGTAAGACAATATTGCAAATGCTGGCGATGAAAGAACT
>JAPHSA010000300.1 GCA_026193235.1 Deltaproteobacteria bacterium
TGATATCCGCGGCCGCTTGCCCGATCAGCTCAATGAGGAAATCGCCTGGCGGATCGGCCGGGCTTACGCGGAATTTCTGCAACCCAAAACCGCTGTCATCGGCCGGGATGTCCGTCTCTCGAGTGAGTCCTTAAGTAAAGCTCTGGCAGCAGGTTTATGTGCCGGTGGTGTTGATGTCCTTGATATCGGACTCTGCGGCACCGAAGAGATCTACCACGCGACTTTCAGCCAGCAGACCGATGGGGGCATTATGGTGACCGCCAGTCATAACCCGATCGACTACAACGGGATGAAACTGGTGCGTGAGGAATCCAGACCGATCAGCGGCGATAGCGGTCTTGATCAGATTAAAGCATTGGCTGAAAAAGGTAGTTTTAAGTCACCAGATAAAAGAGGAAAAGTAACGTCCGTAAGTTTTAAGGATCAGTATATCCAACACCTGTTGGGTTATCTAGATCCCGCCGCTCTGAAACCGCTCAAGGTTGTTTTTAATGCCGGCAATGGCTGTGCCGGTCCAATTATTGATCTCTTGGAAAAGCATCTTCCGCTTGAGGTTACCAAGGTCTGTCACCAACCGGACGGGACCTTCCCGCATGGTATTCCGAATCCGTTACTGCTTGAGAATCGCACCCTCACTGCTGCTGCGGTCCTGGACAATAACGCCGATCTCGGCATCGCCTGGGACGGAGATTTCGATCGCTGTTTTTTCTTTGATGAAAAGGGCACTTTTATTGAAGGCTACTATATTGTTGGCCTGCTTGCTGAGGCGCTGCTCAGTCGCTATCCTGGCGGAAAAATCATCCATGATCCACGCCTGACCTGGAATACCATCGACATTGTCGAGCGGGCAGGGGGCGTTCCGGTGCAGAGCAAGACCGGGCATGCATTTATCAAGGAACGGATGCGGCTGGAGAATGCCGTTTACGGCGGTGAAATGAGCGCCCATCATTATTTCCGCGAGTTTGCCTACTGCGACAGCGGGATGATTCCCTGGCTGATGGTGGTTGCGCTGATGAGCCGTAGTGGCAAGACCCTTTCAGCGCTGGTTGCTGATTGTGTTGCCCGTTTTCCTGCCAGTGGTGAAATCAATCGCCGGGTCCTGGATTCGACTGTGGTGATTGCAGCCATTCGGAGCCGCTATGAAAAGGATGCGGTTGGCGTCGATTTGACTGATGGACTCTCTCTCGATATGGGGCTTTGGCGCTTTAATCTGCGCGAATCGAACACCGAGCCAGTGCTGCGTTTGAACGTTGAGTCGCGCGGCGATCAGGAACTGATGGAGGCTAAAACAGCCGAGCTGTTAACGTTTATTGATCGTAGCTGTTGATAAACGGAAAGGGAGTCCACCGACAAGTTTTTAGAGGTAGAAAGAACTGACCTCAACGGCGGGTATAGATGCCTCTGCGGTGACCTATCGCCAGAGCAAGAACGATTAATTTCTCATCTCGAATCTCACAGATAATTCTGTAATCCCCGACTCGATAACGCCATAACCCCGATAATTCCCCTCGCAGAGGTTCTCCAAAATGACGTGGATTTTTACATCCTTCAATGCGGTCTAAAAGCCATCCTAAGAGCCGTTTTTGTACCGGCCGGTCCAGTTTACGCAATTGTTTTTCAGCAAAGCTATCGATTTCAATTGTCCAGGCCAAGGTCTGTCCTTAACTGTCTCAGTGATTTTGTATCACCCCCTTCAGAAAGCGCTTGACGGGCCAGTTCCAAATCTTCATTGTCTTCTAAATACCGAATGATGGCCTCGCGAACGATAGCGCTTCGATTGCTACCCTTAGTCTTGGCAAGCAAGTCTAATTCTTGTTCCAGTTGTTTATCCAGCCTAATAGCCAACATAAAAAACACCTCCGTTAAGCGTATGACAATGTATGGCACTGAGGGGATTACGTGTCAATACCGTATTCAATAATGTGCTGACGAGTGTTTCTTGGTTGGGCCCGATGACTTTCACCAAAGAACATGATTATTGAGCTTGAAATCTTACCAGGCGCATGAAATCTTCTGCCTTCAGACTGGCTCCGCCGACCAGGGCACCGTCAATGTCATCCATTGCCATCAGCCCATCAACGTTGGCTGGTTTGACGCTGCCGCCGTAGAGAATCCGGGTTTGTGTCGCGACCTGCTGATTGAATAATCCCTGAAGCATTCCGCGGATAAATGAATGCGCTTCCTGGGCCTGTTCGTCGCTTGCCGTTTTGCCAGTACCGATCGCCCAGACCGGCTCGTAGGCAATGACGACTTCAGCCATCTGGTCTGCAGAGAGATTAACCAGCCCATCTTTAATTTGGGCGGTCAGTACTTCCAGTATTTGATTACCCTCGCGTTCCTGCAGAGTCTCGCCGACACAGAGGATTGGCTTTAATCCGGCTTCGAGGGCCTTGAGCATTTTCTGGTTGATGAAACCATCGGTTTCATCAAGGAGTTGCCGGCGTTCCGAGTGGCCGATAATGACATAGTCGCAGCCAGCGTCTTTGAGCATCAGCGGTGAGACTTCACCGGTAAAGGCGCCGGTTTCCACCGGGTAACAGTTTTGACCGGCGAGTTTGACCGGCGAGTTTTTGATGGTCGCTGCCACCGAGCTTAAAGCAGTAAATACCGGAGCAATAATAATATCAACCGCGGTCACATCAGCCAGTTGTTGAGCCAGGGTGGTACTGAGATCACAGGCTTCCGCGATGGTTTTGTTCAGTTTCCAGTTCCCGGCGATCATTGGTCTGCGCATTGGTTCCTCCTGTTATTTATCAGTCAGTGCGACAACGCCGGGGAGGGCTTTGCCTTCAAGGAATTCGAGAGAGGCGCCGCCGCCGGTCGAAATATGGGTCATCTTGTCCTGCAGCCCGGCTTTATTGACTGCGGCGACGGAATCACCCCCACCAATAATTGACAGGCAGTCGGTGGCCGCCAGAGCTTCGGCAATCGCAAAAGTCCCTTTAGCAAAGGCTTCAAATTCAAAGACCCCCATGGGCCCGTTCCAGACCACGGTTTTCGCCTGTTCAATCCTCTGCTGATAGAGGGCTATCGTTTGCGGGCCGATATCCAACCCCATACCATGGGCAGGGAATTGACTGTTGGTCACAACCTGAGCGGGACTGTCGGCCGCAAATTTTTCTGAAACCAGATGGTCAAGCGGCAAAAGAAACTCGACGTTTTGCTGTTCCGCTTTATGGAGCAGGTCCGCCGCCAAAGCGATCCGGTCATTTTCGACCAAAGACTGGCCGACTTCGAACCCTTGCGCTTTAAGGAAGGTGTACGCCATCCCACCACCGATGAGGAGGGTATCAACCTTGCCGAGCAGATTCTCAATCACGGTGATTTTATCACTGACCTTAGCGCCACCGAGAATGGCAATAAAAGGTCGTTTGGGTGCAGCAAGAGCACCGCCAAGATATTTCAGTTCTTTCTCCATCAGCAGGCCGGCAACTGCCGGATACAGGAGTCTGGCCACACCTTCGGTTGACGCATGGGCCCGGTGCGCTGTGCCGAAGGCGTCATTGACATAGACGTCCGCCAGAGACGCCAGTTGTTTGGCGAACTCTGGGTCATTATCCGTCTCGCCACTATGAAAACGCAGATTTTCCAGTAACAGAACCTGACCATTGTTCAGCTGTTCACAGAGTTGCTGAACGTTGGCTCCGATACAGTCTGGAGCCATGATAACCTTTTGGCCCAACAGCTGGCTCAGATGGAGTGCGGCAGGTTTCAAACTGTAAGCTGGATCAGGTTTGCCTTTGGGGCGCCCGAGATGGGAAGCAAGAATAACTTTGCCTCCGGTTGCGATCAGCCGGCGAATGGTCGGCAGGGCAGCCTGAATGCGCGTATCATCAGTAATGCTGCCATTCTCATCGAGGGGAACATTGAAGTCGACGCGGCAGAAAACTTTTTTTCCCGCAACGTCAATATCGTTCAGGGTTTGCTTGCTCAACATGGAGGTCTCCATCATTGTCGGATGTTATGCCTGCTCAGCAATATAACAGACCATATCAAAAACCCGGTTGGAATAACCCCATTCGTTATCGTACCAGGACAGCACCTTGACCATGTTTCCACCGATCACGTTGGTTGACAGGGCGTCAAGAGTAGAAGAGGCGGAAGAGCCATTGAAATCACAGGAGACCAGGGGAAGATCAGTGTAATCCAGAATACCCTTGAGTTTGTTCTCCGCAGCAGACTTCATTGCGGCATTGACGCTTTCAATACTGGTGTCTTTCTTGGTTTCCACAACCAGATCAACCAGAGAAACATTGGGGGTCGGGACCCTGATGGCCATGCCGTCGAGTTTCCCTTTCAATTCCGGCAAGACCAAAGCGGTTGCTTTCGCCGCTCCCGTCGTCGTCGGAATCATGGAGATGGCCGCGGCCCGTGCGCGGCGCAGGTCCTTGTGTGGAAGGTCGAGAATATTTTGATCATTTGTGTACGAATGAATGGTGGTCATCATCCCGCGGACAATACCAAAATTTTCCAGCAGGACTTTCGCCACCGGGGCCAGGCAATTGGTTGTACAGGACGCGTTGGAGATGACATGATGCTCTGCCGGGTTGTAAGCAGTTTCATTGATACCCAGGCAGACAGTAATGTCCGCATCTTTCCCCGGGGCACTGATGAGCACTTTTTTTGCCCCTGCGCTTAAATGTTGTGCCGCCTTGTCACGATCACTGAAAAAGCCAGTAGATTCGATGACGATTTCGACTCCCAGCTGCTTCCAGGGGAGTTGGCTCGGATCACGCTGGGAGAGGATTTTGATTGCTTTGCCATTGACGATGAGTTGATCATCTTTGGTGTCAACCTGACCCTGGAAAATTCCGTGAACGGAATCATATTTAAACAGATGGGCGAGTGTCGCCGCATCGGTCAGATCGTTAATCGCAACGATGTCCAGAGCCTCGGACTGACTGGCAATCCGTAAAACATTACGACCGATGCGACCAAAACCGTTTATTGCAACTTTGACAGACATGTATATCCTCCTTAAAGCGTGGGCTTAAGTGATGAAAAGTGATTGTCGAACGGGATGTTTCAGGTTCCGCAGTAAACCCTCACCAAGAGTACATAAAAATATGCCGTTTGCAAATCCCTTTCCAAGAAAAAACCATAAGATTTTCGCAGTTTTTCTGCTTGCAGCAAGCGTCAATTTTAGGTATAAGGGCAACGCTTTCCGGGGGAATGAAAGGAACAAGACGTGAGGGTCTGTTTGCTGGCCAGCGGTAGTCGTGGAAATTGTACACTCATTGAAACCGATAACTGCCGTTTATTGATTGATGCTGGCCTGTCCGGCAAAGAAACTGAACGTCGACTTGCTTCGCTTGGTCTGTCTGGTGATGATCTCGATGGCATCCTTGTCACACACGAACATCACGACCATGTCGGAGGGATTGGTCCACTGGCCAGACGTTTCGATCTGCCGGTGCATATCGACCGACAAACCCATTCAGTTTTATCTAAGCTGGGCAAGATTAATCACCTTCGGCACTTCGTAGCCGGGGAGACGTTTGCTTTTGGCGATCTTGTTATTTCCTCTTTTTCCACTACTCATGATGCTATTAATCCGGTTGGTTTTACGATCGAATCAAGTGAAGGAAAGATCGGTTTTGCCACCGATCTCGGGGTTCCCACCCGATTGGTTGCTGACCAGTTAAAAGGCTGCCGGATTCTGGTCTTGGAGGCGAACCATGACGACCAGATGCTGCAGGACGGGCCTTACCCCTGGAGTTTAAAACAGCGAATCCGCAGTCGTCACGGTCATCTCTCCAACCGCGATTCTATCCGCCTGCTCGAGGAAATCACCTGGCCGGGACTGGAAGCCCTTTTCCTGGCACACCTGAGTGCAGAAAACAACTGCCCGGATCTTGCTGCCAGCGCTTTCCGCCAAACTTTGATTCAGTGTGGACATGACCCGCAGGTCATCGTTGGTCGTCAACATGAGGCAAGTTTCTGTTTTACATCAAGCTCTGTTATAGTCGCGTCAGGTGAAATCAGTGGATCATAAATTGGAGTCAGTCATGGCCTGGAGAATCGTCGTTGGGTTAAAGGATGGGGTCAAAGATGCGCGGGGTGAGCGCGTTCAGCGGGAGCTGAAAGAACACCTGGGCATCGACCTGGATGCTGTGCGCACCCTTGATGTCTACACGGTTGCGGCTGATCTCAACGCTGCGGAGATCGAACAGGCTGCAGCGGGACCGTTTTCCGACCCGGTTATCCAGGATTATGCCATCAACCGGCCCTTGGCTAAGGATTTTGATGTCCTGATCGAGGTTGGTTTTCGTCCCGGGGTGACGGACAATACCGGGCGGACAGCTAAAGAAGCACTGCAGTATCTGACCGGGCGACCCTTTGCTCCGCAGGAGTCCGTCCATACCTCGACCCAGTATCTGTTTTCCGGCTTGAAAGATAAGGCTCTGGCAGAAAAAATTACTCATGATTTTCTCGCCAATGCGCTCATTCAGCGCTGGGAGATCTTTACCGCCGATGAGCTTGATCCCGAGGTTGGCGTTCCCGCGACCGTACCCCAGGTCAAGGTTGAAGCCGCGGCTGATGTTGCTGCCAGGAGAATCCGTCTCGACATCTCTGACACAGAGTTACTGCAGATCAGTCGTCAGGGGATGCTGGCGCTGAATCTCGAGGAAATGCAAAGGATACAGCAGCATATTACTGATTCTCAGGTCATCGCTGAGCGGCGGCAGATCGGCATGGGAGCCGAGTTGACTGATGTTGAACTGGAGGCCCTGGCGCAGACCTGGAGCGAGCACTGTAAACATAAAATTTTTTCCGCCAAAATTGAATATGAAGATGAATCAGGGAATGTGGAAACGATCGATTCCCTGTTCAAAACCTATATTGTCGGGGCTACGGCCAAGGTTAGAGAAAACCTGGGTGCGGATGATTACTGCCTTTCGGTGTTTAAGGACAATGCCGGGGTGATAGCCTTCAATGATGATTGGAGCCTTGTCTTTAAGGTCGAAACCCATAACTCCCCGAGCGCACTTGACCCTTATGGTGGAGCGCTGACCGGGATCGTTGGCGTCAATCGCGACGGCATGGGCACCGGCATGGGCGCGCGGCTGATCTTTAATACCGATGTGTTCTGCTTTGCTTCCCCCTTCATGGACAAAAAACTGCCTCCACGCCTGCTCCACCCGCGCCGGATTTTTGAAGGGGTCGTCGAGGGTGTTGAACACGGCGGCAACAAGAGTGGCATCCCAACGGTCAATGGTTCGCTGGTTTTTGACGAACGTTTTGCCGGAAAACCCCTGGTTTACTGCGGAACCGCCTCCTTCATGCCGCGTCTGCTCCATGGACAGCCTGCGCATGAAAAGCAAGTCCGGGTGGGCGATCATATTGTGATGACCGGCGGACGCATCGGTAAAGATGGCATCCACGGGGCAACCTTTTCCTCGGAAGAGCTGCACGCCGGGTCTCCGGTGACCGCTGTTCAGATTGGTGATCCCATCACCCAGCGGAAAATGTTTGATTTCCTGATCATTGCCCGCGATCGCGGACTTTATAACTCGATTACCGATAACGGTGCTGGTGGACTGTCCTCATCTGTCGGTGAAATGGCGGAGGATACCGGTGGGTTTGAGTTGCACCTTGATCGCGCTCCAGTGAAGTATCCTGGCTTACGTCCCTGGGAAATTCTCATCTCCGAAGCTCAGGAGCGGATGACCCTGGCTGTGCCACCGCAGAACCTTGCCGAGTTTGTCCGGCTGGCGCAGGAGATGGATGTTGAAGCGACCGACCTGGGGACCTTTACCGACTCAGGCTATTTCCACTGCCTTTACCGCGGTGAAACAGTCTCTTATCTGCGGATGGACTTTATCCATGGTGGTGTCCCGCAAATGGTCATTCCGGCAAAATGGGAAGCCAAACCTTTCGCGGAGCCTGGGTTTGTTCAGCCTGATGATCTGGGCGCTGAGCTGAAGTCTCTGCTTGGACGACTCAATATCTGTTCCAAAGAATCGGTTGTCCGGCGCTATGATCATGAAGTTCAGGCAGGAACTGTGATCAAGCCACTTGTCGGTATTCTCAATGACGGGCCTTCAGACGCTGCAGTTTTCCGCCCCTTACTCGATTCTTTTGAAGCTGTTGTTGTCGCCCACGGTATCTGCCCGAGTTACAGCGATATCGATACCTACCATATGATGGCCTGCGCAATAGATGAGGGGTTGCGTAATTATGTTGCCGTTGGTGGAGATATTGACCATGTCGCCGGGTTGGACAACTTCTGCTGGTGTGACCCGGTACTCAGCGAAAAAACGCCGGATGGTCCCTATAAAGCGGCCCAGCTGGTGCGGGCGAACCGAGCGCTGTATGACTACTGTGTTGCCTTCGCTGTACCGCTGATATCCGGTAAAGATTCAATGAAGAACGATTATCAAATCGGTAACCAGAAGATTTCTATCCCACCGACCGTGCTTTTTTCCGTCATCGGTAAGATGGCTGATGCCCGCCAGGCGGTCTCCATGGATGTGAAA
>JAPHSA010000153.1 GCA_026193235.1 Deltaproteobacteria bacterium
AAACATAAATACGTAGGTGGAAGAAATCTGGGCGATAGTTCCAAACAGAGCATCATCACCGTAAACACTGCGGAAGAGAATAGTCTCGCCACTCAGCCCAGCAAACTTAAAAACCCCGGATATCAGCGACCCCCACCAAGAAACATAACTTATTGAGACAATGATCAAAACAGGAATAAACCAGCCCGCGACCCGGCGGGTAAATTCCAAGGCACAAAGAATCAGAATAATGCCCACCACCCACTCCGATGTCACCAGGCGCACACCACGGTCGTAAATGGAGTCTTCCATACTTATCATATAGACGGCCGAACCGGCCGCAACCAAGCCCAACAAAATATCGGATAGGCGCCATAAAACCGAGCCATCCCTCTTCAACGGATAGACCAGCGCGGCTATCAGAGCAAAACCAGCAAAATGCAGAGAATTCTGCCAGAGGGACGAAAGATTCGTAATGACATTGAACCAGATATGCAGCAAGGACACCGCAACGCCAAGGATCAGCAAAGTTTTCGATTCAGTTTTGAAGGGGTCAGTTTCGGCTGCATTCATAACACAACATCTCCAGATCAAAAAATACGGCCACTCCAAGCACTGGAGTGGCCGTATGGGCAATCAGTTAGTCAGCAATCAAACGAGCAGGAACTTTTATGCCAACTTCTTGATAATATTTGAGTGCGCCTGGATGCAACGGCATCGGCAGTCCGGAGGTCGCCTGCTCAATAGACATGGCTTTGGTTGCACCATGAATGGCGTTAAGGAAAGCCAGGTTTTCATAAATCGCTTTAGTGATCTGATAAACGGCATCCACATCCACATCGGCACGAACACCTAGGAAGTTTGGTTGGGCAATCGTATTAATGTCTTTTGTCTGTCCTGGATAGGTCCCGGCAGGGATAACCCGACGGTTCCAGAGTTCTAAGCCGCCATCGGCCTGTTTGACCTGCTCATCAGTGAAGTCCAGGAGGACAATGTCATCGCCCATATTGGCCATGGCTTTGGTAATAGCGCTGGTCGGAACACCACCGGGGATACCGAACCCTGAAATCTGGCCATTCTGGAGAGCATCGACAGAGGGGCCGTATCCACCGTATGACAGATTATAATCTGTGTTGATATCTACACCCATGTTGCCCAACAACACCTCGTTGGAGCCAAGGGTCCCGGAGTTTTTCTTACCCATGGCCATTGCCTCACCTTTCATACCAACCAGATCAGCGACCGTACCGGTTTTGGCAAACTTTTTCAGAACGGCAAAATGCTCAACATTCTGCCACAACATGGATACGGATCGCAGATTCTTTTGTGGCCCTTCTTTGGCAATTGGACCCGTTCCATTCCAGGCATAGGCGCCATAAAGACCCTGCAAAATGGCAAACTGGACTTCATTCTCGCGTAACAATTTAATGTTTTCACCGGAACCGGCCGAGTTGATGGCCGACATGCCGATTTTCTGCTTCGGCTGAAGCTTAACCTTGATCAGGGTTGACAGTGCAACACCAACAGGGTAATAGGTCCCCCCGGTAGACGCCGTTGCCAGCAGATAATTGCGCTCTTCAGGAGCCGCCTGGACGGGCGCCACGAAACTGAACACCAGGGTTGCTGCAACAACTAGGAAAGTAATCTGTTTGAACTTTTTGACAACCGACATTTTTGCCTCCTCGTTTCTGGGTTACTGGAAAGAATAAACCAATATCATCATCTGATACCGCAAAGACTGTACCAATGTTGAGTATAGCGGAGATCAGCGCTATTCGTCGTGTCAGGAAGAAAAAATTGAGCGGTTTTTTGCCGGAAAGAAATCATTTTCGGCAAGATCCTGCCGAAATTGATCAAACGTATTTTTTCCTATCCAGCTGGTGGCGGGTCATTTTCTCGTTCAATGTCCGCCGCGGCAAATCAAGAACATCCATAACTGCCTGGACGTCTCCCTGGCAACGCAGCAGCGCCTGTTCAAGTAACAACCGTTCATGATCTTTCATCAGATCCTGCAACGAGCTTCGTTGCAGTGTCGAGTCCTTCAACTCTGGCTGCCGTAAAATTGATGCAAGTCTCTGATATTGTGGGAGTGACGAAAGGACATAGCGTTCAGCAATGTTTTTCAATTCGCGAACATTGCCGGGCCAATCGTGGCTCATCAGCAAACCAGCATCAGCATCCTGAAGAGAAACCTCAGGGCGATTGTATGCGGCGGCGGCTTGAACGGCAAAATAATCGAATAAAAGTAAAATATCTTCCGTACGTTGACGCAAAGAAGGCACTCTTAAATTCACCACATTGATGCGGTAGTACAAGTCTTCGCGAAATTTCCCAGCGGCGCATGCGGACAGCAAATCCCTATTGCTGGCACAGATCAACCTGACATCAAACGGCTGCGGCGCATTACTGCCAATTCTGACCACCTCCCGCTCCTGCAAGGCTCGCAAAACTTTAACCTGCAAAGAGAGCGGCATGCTGCCAATTTCATCAAGGAACAGAACGCCACCTTGCGCATATTCAAAACGCCCGATGCGGCGCCGATCAGCCCCGGTAAAAGCGCCCCGTTCATGACCAAACAATTCACTTTCAAACATATTTTCCGGAATTGCGCCACAATTGACCGCAACGTATTTCCCCTGTTTACGTGCCCCGAATTCGTAGAGACAGCGCGCGACAACCTCCTTACCGGTTCCGGTTTCCCCCTGAATGAGGACAGAAGCATCAGTATCGGCGACATCAAGAATTTCATCACGCAAGCGTCGGATGACCGCGCTGTTACCAATCAGCCGTTGTTCTAATCCAACCGGTTCAGCCAAGCGACGACGCAGATCCCGATTTTCACTCACCAGACGATATTTATCGCAGGCCCTTTGAACAACATCAAGCAGACGTTCCGGCTCAAATGGTTTTTCGATAAAATCGTAAGCACCCCGCCGCATGGCATCCACGGCCATCTGAACATCGCCATGTGCCGTCAGTAAAACAACCGGAACATCACCATCAAGCTCTTTCAGATGCCCCAACAACGCCATTCCATCCATCTTTGGCATTCTGAGATCACTGATGACGATCCCATCCACACACTCATTCAGGTGATCCAGTGCGGATGCCGCGTCAGCAAAACTCTGAACGACAAACCCTGACAGGTCCAACCACTGAGCTGTGGCCTCACGCATCTCGGTATCATCATCAATGAGGTAAACTTTGTTGGCCTCAGGTGTCACGTTCTTTCCTCCGCATCTTGGTGATCAAAGGGAGCTTTACAGTGAATTTTGCGCCCCCCTCCGGTCTGTTTTGAGCATGAATGGTTCCGCCTAAATCAGTGACGATCCGGTAGGAAATCGACAAACCAAGACCCAACCCTTCGCCAACATCCTTTGTTGTAAAAAAAGGCGTAAACAGCTCATCGATGTCCTGTTCAGCGATACCAACGCCGCTATCGGCGAAGGACATTTCAACATTCTGATTCACCCTGGTGAGGGTGACCACCATCTCACGCCGTTCTGAACCGCGCATGGCGTCGGCAGCATTCCGCATTAAATTAATCAGCACCTGCTTGACTCGACCAAGTTCACCATTGATCACCAAGGGTTCGGCGGGAATGCGCTTATCCAAACTGATTTCAAGTTCATTTAACAATGGGGCAGTCATTGCCACAGCCGCATCCAGACAGTCCTGCAAAACAACTTCCTGCTCATTGAGTCTCGGGGCTTTGTGGGCAAAGGTTTTCAATTGACCGGTAATCGCCGCCATATGCTCGGTCATGCGTGTGACGGCGGCAAAACTGTCCTGAACTTTTCCTGTTTCCTGCCGTTCCAATAATAAACGCCCACTGGCTGCGTGGGTTCGAATGGCTGAAATAGGTTGATTCAACTCATGAACAATCCCCGCCGCCATATGCCCAAGAGCGGCTAATTTCCCGGTTTGAACCAGTTCTGCCTGGGCCTCGCGCAAAGCCGCTTCAGTCCGACTCCGTTCCGCAACCTCCTCCTGTAAACGCAGGTTCATTGTCTGGATTGCTTCAGCTTCACGCGCTTGACGGCGGGAAATCTGTTTTTGGCGGCGTTCTCTGACATACAAACCAAGCGCCAGCAACAACAGGGCCAAGACCGTCCCAATGGCCGCCACAGCTTGCCCCCGTTCGCGGACTGGGGCCAGGGGAACAACATGATGCAACTGCCAGTTAAAATCAGCCAAAGAACGAGACAGCATCAAGTAAAGCACATTCTCAGAACGAACAATCCTTTGCCCCTCAGCCAAGACCTCCACTGTTTCCAACGGCAGCAGATCAAGAGATTGGGCGCCATACTGCCTGCCCGCCAGAATCAAGGTGCTTTGAGCTTCGGACAAGGGGGATAGCGTTCGGTACCTCCAATCGTTGCGGCTGGAAAGAAAAAGTACTCCATTAACATCACTGACCAGAACCGTTTCCCCCCCTTCGCGCCAGCGTTCCTGTAATGGGGTCAGGTCAACCTTGACAACCGCCGCACCCAAAAACCTTTCATTCTCTATCACAGGGTATGACATAAAATATCCGGGCCGTCCGGTAGTAACCCCAATGGCGAAAAGCTTCCCCTTGAGGCCCGACTTGGCGTCCGTAAAGTAAGGACGAAAACCATAATTACGACCGACGAAACTCAACGGTTGACGCCAATTACTCGAAGCTAAAGTGTCACCAACAACGTTCATAACATAGAGAGCTTCTGAACCCGCTTCTGTATTCAAAGATTCAAGATAATGGTTCACCATTTCAACATTAAAAGTTGATTTCAGAAGGATCCGGACGTCGGCATTGCGAGACAGAACATAAGGCAAATAAGCGTATTGATTCAAAGCCCCACGTAAAGTTCCCGTATAGAGTGTCAATCTATCCCCGCCGGTTTCGATCAATTCACCCAGCGCAGAATCATAAACCCAACGGGTCACCTGCCAGACCAGAGTTGTCGCAACGACAACTCCAGCCAGAAGCAACCACCAGTGGGAAATGTTGTGGGAAAAAACTCTCTTCATATCCTCACTGTTTCACACTGATCACGAATTTCAAATAACGCCCTTCTGGAAAACTGACCGGGCAGGGAAAGTCCTCCGGCTGACCGGCAAGAAAAATAGTCTTCAGCTCTGTGTCCATCTGCAATGCACCCTTACGCAGCTCTTTGATATAGTCATCCATGGCAACCTTCTGGTGGTTGGAAGAGCTGACCAACAAGCCGCCTTCTTCCAATAGTGGCAAGGTCGCTGCCACGAGTTTTGCTGTACCCCCATGAGTGGAAAAACGGCTTTTCTTGGTCGTAGAAAAAGAGGGTGGATCAAAAATTACTACATCAAACTGCCGGTGTTGTGATCGCATTCTGGCTAATTCCGCAAAAACATCAGCGGCGATAAACTCATGTTGCTTGGGATTGAGCCGATTAGCTGAGAAGTTGTCCTTAGCAATCTTGAGATACTTCTCCGAAACGTCAACGCTGGTCACTTTTTTCGCTCCAGCGGCGGCAGCCGCCACAGAAAAGGCTCCGGTAAAGGCAAACAGGTTAAGAATTCTTTTTCCCGCGACCCGGCCCATAAGTTCCTGGCGATTGCGCCGTTGATCGGGGAAAAGTCCGGTATTCAAACCCTCACGCAGATCAACCAGAAAATTCAACCCATTTTCCTGGATGCTTAAGGGCACAGGGGCAGAGCTTCCGGAAATCAGCTGACTGTATTCTTTGTTGCGGTTTTTGGCCTCCAGGGCACGGGTTTCCTGTGGCCGCATTTTACGATAAATCCCTAACGGTTGAAAAACTGCCTGAATCGCGCGTTGCAAATTCGCAAGATGAGGTTCCCAGGCACAGCTGTAGAGTTGCAGCATCAGGTAGTCCCCATAGCGGTCAAGGGTCATTCCCGGCAACCCATCACCCTCAGAGTTAACCCAACGGTGGGCATCACTCCCATCCAGTTGGGCGTGCTGACGTAACTTCAGCGCTTGGGTAAGTTTCTCTTCCAGCCAGGCAACGTTCAACTGAATTTTATTCCGATCCAGAACCCGCGCGACTATGCGACTGGTCGGATCATAGAGGGCTGTTGCCAAATGGTTGGAGTGCTGATCAACCAGTGCAACCAGATCGCCTGAAGCGCCCTGAGGCCACTCCTTCGTATAGCGATCAGCAATAACCCAGGGGTGTCCCAATGCAAGCATACGTATCGTGTCAGAACCGACTTGACATTTCTTCATAGTAACTCCTTGCTGACTGGTGGATTGTAGCTGAGCATTCCCACAAGGCCAAGTCCCAGTTTTTTTTTAGCTCTTGCCCTTGACATTCCCCCCTCGGCGAAAAATACTGCAAAGGTAAATATCTGCTAAAGAAATTAGATTTCGATGCTATACTACCCATGAATCATTCATGGGAGGAGCCTGAATGGATAGCAAATTCAAAAATCGGATCCGCGAACAGTTCGGAAAAACCGCCACGGCCTATGTTGAGGCAAAACATTTTTCCGCTGGCGAGGATCTTGAGGAAGCTGCACGACTGCTGAAACCAACTCATGACGACAATATGCTTGATGTTGCCTGTGGTGGTGGCCATATGGCACTCTACTTTTCACCAATGGTCCGGCAGGTTGTCGCTTCTGATCTGACTATGCAGATGCTCAAAAAAGCTCAGGAGCACGTTGCTGAAGAAGGTCGTGTCGATAATGTCATCTTCCGTGAAGCTGATGCAGAAGACCTTCCCTTCCCTGCCGGCTCTTTCACTCTCTTGACCTGTCGCATAGCACCCCATCATTTTCCAGACGTACCCCGCGCTCTGAGAGAATTTCACCGGGTGCTACGCCGTGGCGGACGTATGGTAATCATCGATTCCTTAATGCCTGTCGACCCTGAAGTGGCAGAGTTTTTCCAAACCATGGAAAAAATGCGTAACCCAACCCATATCAAAGCGTTCAGCGAGGAAGAGTGGAAAACCATGGTGCTGGATGCTGAGCTCATCCTGCAGGAAACTCTCGTTATCGAGAAAACTCATGATTTTCAAGAATGGGTCAAAACTGCAGGATTAAACCGCACGCAAATTCAAAATCTAAATAAATTCTTCATGGATGCTTCACCCAAAATCCATGATTTTTTCAAAATTGAATCATTTGCCGGGGAAGTAGAAACCTACACCGACCAAAAGCTGCTCATTTATGCAACGCGCAAAGAAAAAGAGAAAAAATAACCCGTAGATTTTTTCAAATGCCACGACTCACAACTCCCTGGTAGAAACATCAACAGACTCCGGAAAATGAGTTGCTAAACTGATGTGCCTCATACTCTTTGCCTACAAATTCCACCCCCAATATCCCCTCATTGTCGCCGCCAATCGGGATGAATATTTTCAACGACCTACCCGCAACACTCACTGGTGGCCCGAGCCTCCAGGGCTATTAGCTGGAAAAGATCTACAGAGTGGGGGGACATGGATGGGAGCCACCGAGACGGGTCGATTTGCCGCGGTAACAAATGTACGCGAAGGGACGCCATCAGGGGGAACTTTCTACTCACGCGGCAAACTACCGCTCAGCTATCTGACTGATAAACTCTCTGATGAAGAGTTTCTACACATGTTGCAGGAGACTAAACAAGACTATCCTGGCTACAACCTGCTGTTCGGATCACACCACCAATTACATTATTTCTCTAACCGTGGCGAGGTCGCGGTAAGACTACAACCGGGAATTTATGGTCTCAGCAATGCTCAACTGGATACGCCCTGGCCAAAAGTTGTAGCAGGAAAAAAGGGACTGGAAGACCTCCTGCAAAGGCGGAAGATAGCGCACGAAAATATTTTTCAGTTATTAGACAACACAAAAACCGTACCGGACAACCAGCTTCCAGACACCGGAATCGGCCTTGAATTTGAGCGCTTACTGTCCGCAACCTGCATTCGTGGAGAGCACTACGGAACACGGAGTTCCAGTGTTTTGCTTGTAGATAATAAGAACACTGCCACCCTCTACGAAAAAGAAAGGGCCCCTGACCGAGGCCCTGTAAAACAGTATTCCTTTCAGATCCAAAACCTCTCTTAGTATTGCCCGGCGGTTTCATTCGGCACAACAAAGATTTCAACCCGGCGGTTCTGAGAGCGGCCATCTGCAGTTCCATTATCAGCAACCGGTTCCAACTCACCGCGCCCTTCAGTAGCCAGACGCCCCCTGTCAACGCCGCGCATGATCAGATAATCGGCCACGGAATTCGCCCTGCGCAATGACAATTCAAGGTTATATTGTTCTGAGCCAACGCTGTCCGTATGACCGACAACCACAATTTGAGTATCTGGATAGCGCATCATGATATCGGCAATTTTATTCAAGGGTGACTGGAAGGTGGCTTTGAGCTTTGCTGAATTAAAATCGAAGGAAACCTCACTGCTCATCGTCAGCTTGAGAATTTCATTCTGCTGGCGCTCGATTTCAATCTGATGCTGGGTGCGCTCATTAACCAACTCCTGTTCGAACTCAGTCTGCTGCTTATCCATATAAGCACCTGCGCCGGCACCCAGCGCACCCCCCGCAGCGCCGCCAATCAGCGCACCCCTGAGAGCCCCACCGGAATGATCGGCCTGATAACCGATAATAGCACCGGAAACAGCCCCGACAAGAGCTCCGAGCCCGGCGCCTTTTTTGGTGTTTTCGTGGGTGGTATTCGTTGCACAGCCCGCCGCACCGATAATGAATACACTGATTACGACCAGAGACAAACATCTTCGTTTCATAAAAACAGCTCCCTCTAAAATAAAGTTTTCTGACACAAAAAAAATATAATTTAGATTATAGCGCGACAAGGTCAAAAGGTAAAAGAAACTGACAAAAAAAGGGAGGCTCCTTGGAGCCTCCCTTTAACAACATTAGAACAAAATGTTTTATAAAATTACTTGATACCGGCAGCAGCTTCGAGCATTGCGGTGGTAACCGACTTAGGACGCTCAATAGCATAACCAAGAGCACGGTCCCAAGTAATGTTAGGCAGACAACCGATTGCACGGCCGATACCGAACAGAACAGTGTAGAACTCGTACTGAGTGACGCCGTAGTACCACTGGATAACACCAGACTGAGCATCAACGTTTGGCCATGGGTTTTTAGCTTTACCATGCTCAAGTAGAATATCGGGTGCAGTTTCAAAGATCATTGAAACAAGCTTGAACAGTGGGTAATCTTTGAGGCCTTCAGTCCTGAGGCAGAACTCACGCTGTGAGGTGTAACGTGGGTCGGTCTTACGCAGAACGGCATGGCCGTAACCCGGGATAACCTGACCACTCTTAAGGGTAGCCCAGAGAGCTTCTTTAAGTTGTTCTTTGGTGGGCAGTTCGCCACCAAGTTGCTGCATGAAGTTTTGCGTCCAACGCAGAACTTCTTCGTTTGCCAGGCCGTGGAGAGGGCCAGCAAGACCATTGATGCCAGCACTATAAGCATAGTAGGCATCAGACAGAGCAGAAGCAACCAGGTGAGTGGCATGGGCGGAAACGTTTCCTGACTCATGGTCAGAGTGAAGAATGAAGTACATCCGAGCAACGTCATCATAAGGAGCGTCCTGGCCCATCATGTGAGCGAAGTTACCACCCATGTCGAGTGTAGGATCTGCGTCAATATGGATATCGGCTTTATATTTCATACGATAGATGTAAGCACCGATTGGGGCCAGTTTGGCCATCAGGTTAGTAGCATCTTCGTACATATCTTCCCAGCAGGTCATCTTGTTGAATTTGCCGGCAGCATAGTTGCTAGAGAAAACGGAATCGCGCTGCATTGCGAGAATGGCTGAGGAAAACATGGCCATTGGATGGCTGTCACGCGGCAGAGCACGCAGAACGTCGATAACATAAGCAGGAATCTGGGAACGGCTCTTCCAGTCTTCAACGACTTCAAGAGTTTGTTCCATAGTCGGTACATCACCAGTCATCAGCAGGTACCAGAAACCTTCAACATAAGGCTCACTTTTACCAGGAACTTTTGGCAGAGCAGCAAATGTCTCAGGAATGGTCATGCCGCGGAAGCGGATTCCTTCCATTGGATCAAGATAGGAGATGTCGGTTACCAGAGACTTGATACCACGAGCACCACCAATAGCCTGACCAATCGTTGCTTCACCGAGAACGACATCGCCAAACTCCTTAACCAGTCTGGTTGTGCGGGGACGATGCTCAGCAATCTTTTGCGCTAAAACCTTTTTCAATGTCGACATACTCTCTCTCCTTTTGTGGTTGTTGAAAAACAGTGTGATGCCCAACTGGGCCAAGAAGGAAAAGCTTCCGCAAAGCGGAAAAAATAACAACTGCATGTAAAAACGTCCATCCGAACGCTTTTTTATGCAGGGTAAAAACGGAACACAAAGAAGTAACAGAGCAACCCATATTGATGAGTCATTAAACCTTCCTTCGCTTAAAATTCCAAATATTGTTCTAACAACTCGCTTCCCCCTTGTCAAGCTGTAAATTGTATACTGTATTCAAAAAAACAGGCACATAAACTGTCGGATTTTCTGACCTGTTTAGTCATTTTTTTACTTGCCCTGATGGCGTATACTGGTAATATGCCTAAATATTATGCAACTACGGAATCCACAAATTCAGTCACTAAAACTGTCGAGCCCTATCATTCTGGCCCCGATGGCAGGCATCTCCAATCTGCCCTATCGCCGGGTTATGAAAACATTCGGTACTGGTCTCGTCTTTACCGAAATGATCAGTGCAAACGGACTGATCCGGGAAGGCAAGAAAACCCGCGCCTTACTAGAGTCACATCCGCAGGAATTTCCTTTGGGTATTCAGCTGTTTGGAGATGATCCCACAGTGATCTCCAGAGCCGTAGAGATGGTTAGAGAAGATGGTGCCCTGTTGGACATCAATATGGGCTGTCCGGTAAAAAAAGTCATTCGCAGCGGGGCAGGAAGCGCCCTGCTCAAAGAAACAAAACGTATTGCAAAAATACTTTCCTCTGTACGCAAAATTTATTCTGGTCCGTTGACAATCAAGATCCGCTCCGGCTGGGATGAACAATCCCTCAACTATCTTGAGGTCGGACGGATTGCCGAGAATGAAGGCGTGGATGCTATCACCCTGCACCCCCGGCCCAGGAGCCAGGGATTCTCCGGTAAAGCCTGCTGGAACCAGATTGCTGAACTTAAATCTGAGCTGAATATACCAGTGTTTGGAAGTGGGGATATTTTCACTGCTGAGGATGGTCTCAATATGCTTCGAGATACCGGCTGCGATGCCATTATGATTGGCCGTGGCGGCTACGGAAATCCTTGGATTATCAGTCAAATTTTGGAACTCCTTGCGGGCACAACAAAGCAAAAACCAAGCCCTGTGGAAATCTATCGAGTTGTTTTACTGCACCTGGAACTGCATCAGGCGCAATTCGGAGAGAAAAAAACCCTGCTGGAGATGCGTAAACATCTGTGCTGGTACGCACGTGGTCTCTCTGGAGCCAGTCATTTTCGCGCAGCATTGCAAAAAACTGACAGCATTGAGCAAGTACGCAATCTGGCTCAAACTTTTTTCCATCAGGAACAGGCAGCATGAAACAGAGCCCGGTCATGCCACAAAACTACGCTATGATCCTCGACAATCTTGATGATGCCGTTATTGCTGTCGATCAACAGGGGATCATCTGCCTGTTCAATCCTGCCGCAGAACATTTCAGCGGGATGTCAGAAAAGCAAAGCCTCGGCAAATCATTCTACCAATGTTTTCAGCAGCAGGAGACGCTCTGTTACCTGACTCGCATAGTCTTGGAAGAAGGGCGCTCTATTTCTGATCACGAGACCATCCAGTTGCAGGCGCTTGGAAAAGCCAAAAAACGTCCGGTGAGTGTCACCGTCTCACCGATCTTTTCGACACCGGGCCCGCAGCAGGGTGCGGTCATCATCATCCATGACCTGACTCAGGTCCGTTCACTAGAAGATGCCGTACGTCACGCAGATCGCTTAAGTATGGTAGGCACCATGGCTGCCGGTTTGGCCCACGAGATCAAAAATCCGCTGGGCGGAATCAAGGGTGCTGCGCAATTACTGCAAATGGAATTTGATGAAAGCAGCGAACTCCAGGAGCACACCCAGCTGATTATTCGTGAAACGGAAAGAATCAACCGCATCATTGAAGAGCTATTGAACCTGACGCGCCCACGCCAGCTGGAAACAGAATTGGTGAACCTCAGTCAGTTGCTTAATGATGTCGTGACCTTACAGAAACATTCTGTTATGGATCGAGGCCTGCACATTCGTTTGCAGCCCGACCCCAGCATTCCTGAAATCCCCGGGGACAGAGATCTTCTGGTCAGGCTGTTCCTGAATCTGATCAAAAATGCCTGCGAAGCAACTGCTGACAACAGCGAGGTGATCATTGAAAGTAAAATAGCTTCTGACTATCATTTGAGCCTTCCTGGGAGTCGCTCTACCCCTATGGTGCAAATCAATATTCATGATCAAGGGCCGGGCATTGCACCCTCTGATTTACGCAAAATTTTTACCCCATTCTACACAACAAAGACAGGAGGAAGCGGTCTTGGATTGGCAACCTGCCAAAAAATAGTCACAGATCATCATGGACTGCTTCACTTCAACGAACATCCTGATGGGGGCACTCTGGTCAAGGTCTCACTGCCACTCCGACAATCTCTCCATGACGACATCGATAAAGGATAAGATTCATGGCTATTCAACGCATTCTCGTCGCCGACGATGAAGAAAGTATTCGCTGGGTTCTTTCCAAAGCTCTAAAAAAGCAGGGGTTCAGCGTTGATCTTGCCGAGGACGGTTCACAGGCTAAAAATATGGCCATTAAAAACCACTACGATCTGGCCGTTCTGGATATAAAAATGCCGGGCATTCATGGGCTGGATCTGCTGAAAGAATTTCGTTCAAACCACCCTGACACCCTGGTCATTATCATGACCGCTGAAGCGACCATGGAACACGCCGTCAGTGCCATGAAACATGGAGCTTACGACTATCTGACCAAACCTTTTGACCTGACCGCGCTTGATGCAATCATTCTGAAGGCTGAAAAAGCGACTGCCGTCACTGAGCAGATGGATCAACTGAAGGAAGAGCTCCAGGATCAGTACAGTCATGGGCGCTCAATCATCGGCAACAGCCCGCCGATGCAGGAAGTCTACAAAACTCTTGGCCGGGTTGCAGGATCGGATGTAACTGTCCTCGTCACCGGCGAAAGTGGAACCGGAAAAGAACTCATTGCCCGGGCTATTCATATCAACAGCCCACGCCTGGGCAAACCCTTTATTGCCATCAACTGCGCTGCGATCCCCCATGAACTGTTAGAAAGCGAACTTTTTGGCCATGAACGGGGGGCTTTTACCGGAGCCACCGAGCGCAAAGCCGGAAAATTCGAACAAGCCGATGGCGGTACCCTGTTTCTCGACGAAATCGGCGACATGCCACTTGAGTTGCAGGCCAAGTTATTGCGTGTCTTGCAGGAAAAGGAAATCACCCGGACTGGAGGAAACCAAACCTTGCGGGTCGATGTTCGCATCGTCGCTGCCACCAATCAGGACCTTACCGAGCTGGTCAAAGGCAAACAATTTCGTGAAGATCTATACTATCGGCTCAATGTCGTACCGATCAGATTGCCCGCCCTGCGTGAGCGACAGGACGATATCCCGGCATTGGTCAGCTTTTTTCTCCAACGGGCAAAGCAGGACCTTGGCATTGAACAGATGGAATGCACTGCTGAAACATTGAAGCTGCTGAAAAACTATCCCTGGCCGGGGAATGTGCGAGAATTGGAAAATGTGCTGAAACGCGCGGCATTGCTCTCTCCCAACCACATCCTCACCCCTGCTGATTTTCCCGGATTAAGTGATGGTGGAAAAGTTCGCAGTCAGGATGAATCGCTGGAATCTCTGGTTGCCCGTAAACTGGAAAATTCTCTCTCCCAGATGAACCTGCTGGAGATGAACAATCTGTATGAAATGGTCCTCCACCAGGTGGAACGACCACTGATCAATATTGTCCTCAATAAAGCGCGCGGCAATCAGGTCCGCACAGCAGAAATTCTGGGCATCAATCGGAACACGCTGAGAAAGAAAATCACAACCTTGGATATTAAGGTGAAACGCGGCAACGAGGTCTGAACGTTAAACCGGTTTTTGGAAGGCATAAAAAGCAGGGGTTCGAGAGGAACCCCCACGGGAACCGATGTAGTTTCAGTGGCGTATCAGTATCCGTCGTCGCGGCGTGCCTGATTTTCAAAACGTGTAAATTCACCTCTGAAGGTCAGATGAACGGTCCCGATTGGACCATTCCGCTGTTTTCCAATGATGATCTCCGCATCCTTATCATGGCCTTTTTCGCAGGTTCTTTCCCGGCTTCTACAATCTTCACAGTAGACGGCTTCACGATAGACAAACATGATCACATCGGCATCCTGCTCAATGGCACCGGACTCACGCAGATCTGCCATCATTGGCCGTTTGTCAGTCCGGCTTTCCAATGAACGATTCAACTGCGACAAGGCAACCACGGGAAGGGCCAACTCTTTTGCCAACGCCTTAAGCGAGCGCGAAATTTCAGAAATTTCCTGTTGCCGACTCTCCGGATTACTGCCTCGCATCAACTGAAGGTAATCGACAATAATCAGCCCCAATCCATGTTCCGCCTTCAGCCGTCGCGCCTTTGAGCGCAATTCGAGCACCGAAATCGCCGGGGTATCATCAATATACAATTCCGTCTCATTCAGCTGACCGGCCGCCATCGTCAGTTTCGGCCAGTCCGATTCTCCCAGATGACCGGTCCGCAAGCGTCCAGCATCGACCTTAGCCAGAGAGCAGAGCATCCTCTGGACCAGCTGTTCCTTGCTCATTTCCAGAGAGAAAATCACTGCCGGAATGGGGTTGTCAGCGTGAGCAGTAGCATATTCAATCAGATTTAACGCAAAAGCAGTTTTCCCCATAGATGGTCGCCCGGCAACAATGACGAGATCGCTCGGTTGCAAACCGGCGGTCATTTTATCAAGGTCCTGATAGCCGGTTGGCACGCCGGTAACTAACTCTTTACGTTCGTAGAGTTTTTCGATTGATTTAAACGTATCTTTAAGGATATCGCGGACTGGGAAATAAGAGGGCCGGATTCGGTTTTCGGAAATTTCAAAGATCGATTTTTCCGCGCGATCAAGGATATCTTCCATATCGCCACCTTCATAGCCGCTGGTGGCAATATCCGTGGATACTTCTATCAGTTTACGCGCGACCGCTTTTTCTTTGACCAATTTGCAGTAGTACGAAATATTAGCGGCTGTCGGGACATAATCCACCAACGTTGCCAGATAGGTACTGCCGCCAACATCGTCTAACTCACCACGATCCTTGAGTACAGCCGTTAAGGTCACCAGATCCGCCGGTTCACTCTTTTCTGACAGAACAAGCAGGGCACTGAAGATTTTCCGATGGCTCTCGCGATAGAAATCACCCGTGGTCAGATATTCCAACGTTCGGTTGAGTGCTTCATTCTCCAACAGCACTCCGCCCAATACCGACATTTCGGCTTCCAGATTCTGTGGCGGCAAACGGTGACCATATTGCTTATTTTCCATAACTACTCCCAAAACAAATCAAACGTGGAGGATATCAGAGTCAAGCACAAGAAAAAAGCGGAAGGTGAATTCCTTCCGCTTTTTAATTTCAACTATTTGTTATCGCTCTATTTTGTAAAGATCAATTCGTCACTCGGCAGCGCAAGCTTGCGGTAAAAACATGTGGCTCGGGTTTTCCCCGTATCAGGATCTTTTGTGTGACAGGCACCGCCACCCTGAGGTTCAACCCGGTAAATCAAAGCATCCTGATCACAATCGGTCAGAATCTCAACTATTTTGAGAAAGTCGCCTGAGGTCTCCCCCTTGGTCCACAATTCATTGCGCGAAGTTGACCAGAAGGTCGCCATCCCCTTTTCCAAGGATATTTTCATAGCCTCGGCATTAACATAAGCCAGCATCAGAATGCGCCCATCGGTCACATCCTGAACTACGGCGGGAACCAGGCCACCGCGTTTTTCAAAATCGAGCATGAGTTGTGATCCCTCTTCCAAATTTTTCTTATCCAAAATCCATTCTCCTTGATTGTTTTCTAAAGCCCTTAACGTAGAGATGGAGAGTTGCAGAGGACATCGTTTTCCAGGTGCACTCTCAAAAGCATCTCTCTGTGAACTCAGCGTTATTTCAGCGCCTCAGCGTTAACATTGTCTTTCACTGGCAATATCACTCAAAACTATTCGCTTTCACCATATCCTGCGTAAACACCTTGGGAGCGGGAATCGGCACAATGCCATCGACTCCAAGTCGCAGTAATTTCGGTGCCAGAATGTTTAATTCCGACTCGCGAATGACCACAGAAACACTGCGCCATTGTTCATCAACAACCGGGCTGACCGTGGGCGACACAACTGAGGGCAGCATTTTTTCGACTTGGCTCAGGACAGCGGTTGGAACATCCATAAACACCATAAAAACCGGTTCCCGCTCAGCCTGCAGGACAGCATCAATGCAGATGCGGATATCTTCCATTTTTTCCAGCTTAGTTGACTCTCCCAGAGCCTGTACATTCGCTATCAATTGCGGATTGGAAGTAAAAAGCTCTGCAACAATAATATTTCCGTTAGCTTTCAGGGTCGCACCGGTTTCAGTAATATCGGTAAATGCATCCGATTCACCCATCATCACCTTGGCCTCGGTCTTTCCTTCGCTATGGAGAATCTGGATATCTTCAACCCCGTAGAGCTCCATCATCCGGCGCCTGGTCAGATTAGGCAATTCCGTTGCAATAATTTTTCCTTTACAGTCCTCCGGGTTCACAATCCCCAATTCTGGTCGGGTTGCCAGAACCAGTCGAGAAGGCTGGTTGGTATACTTGGAGAAGATAAAATCACCCATCACCTTGACATCATTTTCCAAACCGGCTTCAAAAATATAATCCTTACCGGTAATTCCACAATCAACTATGCCGTCCCTGACCTTCTGGGCCATTTCTTTACGGTCAAGAACCCGGAAAACAACGTCTTTATCATAGGGGCCCATCAATTCATACTGACGCCCTTTTTTTAACGGTCTCCCCGATTTCTCCAACAATCGGAGAACCTGTTCGTTGAGGCTCCCCGATGGGATACCAAAATAAAGCACGCCCTCATTTTTTCCATATGACATAAATAGCCCCTTGCTGATGAAGTGGTTGTTAATTTTCAGACCGCAGCATTCTGCCAACAAGTCTCTAAAACTTCAATAGAAGTTTATGACTTTATGGAATGAAAGATAGAGCGCTCTGCTTATCTATTTGGAGCCATCGGGAGAATCTCTGGGGAGACTGAGCGCAAATGGAGGTCTTGCTGTGGAAATGGAATCTCGACCCCCGCTTCACGAAACCGACGGTCTATTTCAAGCAGCAATTCGTTCTTGATTTTTGGCCGACTATCCACATTTGGAATCCAAACCCGCAATTCAAAATCGAGCGAGCTATTGCCAAATTGAATAAATAAGGGGCCCGGTGGTGGATCTTTGAGGATTTCAGGGTGCTGTTCACCAGTTTCTTTAAGAATGGCAAGAACCTTTTCCAGATCACTGCCGTAGGCAACCCCGACAGGAACCACCAGGCGCACCCGCCGGGTTGAGAGTGTCCAGTTTGTAACTTTTTGAGAAATCATCTGTGCATTCGGGACAATCCATTCAGACTCATCAAGGCTCTGAACAACTGTAGAACGCAGACCGATTCGGGTGACTGTCCCATATTCGCCGTCAATAAGAACTCCGTCACCAACCTTGATCGGACGTTCAAATAACAGAATCAAACCAGAGAGAAAATTATTGACAATATCCTGCAGACCAAAACCGATACCAACACCGAACGCACCGAGAAGGACAATAAAGTTTTGTAATTTCACTCCAAGAAAACTCAAAGCAACCATAAATCCGATCATAACAATGGCATAATGAATCAGTTTCTTAATGGCATCACGTACGCCACGATCAATACTTTGTCGTGAAAAAAGCTGGGTTTCAGTCATTGCCTGCAACAGCCAGGAAAGCTGTATTGCAAGATAGAAAGCTAGCCCGGCGAGTCCCAGCATTTGCAAAGAAACGTGAACCGCTCCCAAATCAAATCCAAACTGACTCAGCACTGACCAGGCTTCATTGAGCGTTGCAAAGATCCGCCAGACCGGAAGTAGGTAGAAAAAAGAAAAACCGATAACGACGACTCGTAATAATCGGTTGAGATGTAACGTTAGCTCATCGCTGAAACGAGCAAAAAACAACTGTTGAGAATGGGATAGCAGATTCTTCAGCAGTTCCAAGGCACCATGACCCAGCAACAAGGTCATACGGGCGAACAGAATTGTCATTCCGGTTTCGAAAGTTGCCTGAATCATCCAGGTGGAAAAATTCATATAACCGGCAAACTGGCCAACCAGACTGACCGCCAGGACCAGGATGGCAAGGCGCAGCAGCGCTCGAAATAACCGGCCTGCCTTAGTGCCTCGAAGCCTGATTGACAGGCTAATTTGCTGCAGTAGAGATGGTATAAAAATGACCGCCAGAAAAGCGAGATAAAGTCTGAACAATGGTTGCGGCAAGGCAATCATTCTAAATGCTGAGGTGATCAGGAATACCACTGCCGTCAGCACCAGAACCCAAGCCTGACGACGATTTTCCACCAGCGAAACAGCCATTGATGTCGCAGCAACCACCGCCAAGAGTTGCGTCATAAAATGTAGCAGTGCCGGCAACGGTGGTGCCCACAACCAGAACATCACAACGGCAATAAAACTGCCGGCAGCAAGTGGATGTCTAAGCACGAATTGCCATTCATCCATTTGTGAAAAACGTTTCCGGTAATAAAAAAGCAGACCGACGATTCCCACTAAAACCACCAGTGCCAACCCAATCTCAAAACCATTTTCTTGAAAAAAAGTTGGATCAAATCGGTAGGCTGCGGTCAAACCAGCCTGAACCTGCACCCATAAATCAGGTTCGAATTGCGTATAGAATCTTTTTGAAAAAAAGGAATGAGCATTTTTGCGGAATGTCGCCTGGCGCAACTTTTGTAGTGCTTGACTCAGTTCATCACTGGTGGCCAGCAGTTCGCGCTGGAAGGTAGCAGTTTGTTCCTGAAGCGGGAGCAGTTGATCAAATTGTTTTTTTAACGTGACATTCATTTTCTCTAGCTGTTGTTGGACCTCTCTGAGGGTCTGTTCTGGAATCTGCAGTTGCTGTTTCTTCAATTCAACTGCCCAGCTGTCCCAGAAGGCAATTTCCTGCTGAGCCTGGTTGCGTATGTGCTCGACATCCTGCTGACGGCTGGTCAATAGTTCCTGAAGATTGTTGAGATTCTGGTGTAATTGACCAAATTGGCTGAGATAAAGGGTCAAACGATCGACATACCAATTCTCGGGCGCCCCGAGAGGTTGAATCTCTTCCTTTAATTTTCTGAACTGACCAGAAAGACCCGCTAACGTCTCATGTAGTTTTGAGAGTTCAACAAATTGCTTGAGTTTATCTGTTGACTGGCTGACAAAATTAGCCAGCATGGTCGAACGCGCGCCCAACTCACTAAGCCCAGGAAAAACTGGGGTTTGTGCCACCGCTCCGGACGCTGGGAGCTCTGCCGTGACAATATCAGCTGCCAGTAATTGTCCGGGGCAAGTCAGAATCAAAAAGGAGAGAGCAACAAGTAAATATCTCAGAACCATTTTTTCCTCTTAAAAAACCAGAGCATCCCAAGGGCACAGGAGATCATCAACCCCCAGGCCATCGGGTAGCCGTAATGCCACTTCAGTTCCGGCATCAGCTCGAAATTCATTCCGTAAATACCGGCGATAAAGGTCAGCGGGATAAATATAGAAGCCATAATTGTCAGAACCTGCATGACTTCATTCATGCGCTGACTGACGCTCGAAACATACAGATCAACCAGTCCAGAGGCTGTATCACGAAAGTTCTCTACGGTATCGAGAGCCTGAACACCATGATCATAAAGATCGCGTAAAAAGATATTAGTAGAATCAGCAATCAACGGTGATTCACTATGCATCAGATTGCCGATCAGTTCGCGCATCGGCCAAACAGCCTTGCGCAGATAAATCAGTTGGCCTTTAAGCTGGTGGACCTGTTGAAGTAATTCTTGCGTTGGTCGACTGATCAATTCGGTTTCCAGATAATCAAGCCGATCACCGATTTTCTCAAGGACATGGAAATAACTGTCCACCACAGAATCGAGCAATGCGTAGGCAAGATAATCAGGCCCACGCTGGCGTATCCGTCCACTCTTACGCTCAAGCCGTAGCCTGACCTCGTTAAAGACATCGCCCGTCTGTTCCTGAAAGGTCAACACATTTTCGGCGGTCAGCACCAGGCTGATTTGTTCTGCCCAAACCTGATGGGTTTGTTCATCAAAAAAGAACATTTTCATAATAATCAGGGCTGAATGTTCAAACTCCTCAAATTTCGGCGCATGATTCGTATTCAGGATATCTTCTAACGTAAGCGAATGTAGATCAAACGCCTTGCCGAAGGCATCAACCTGAGAGACATCATGGACTCCGTCCAGATTGATCCAGCTGACAGTCGCGTGGTTTTTCAATTGTAAACAGGTATCCAGACTGACATCGGTTTCACTTTTGAAAAAATCTTCTGAATAATCAAGATACGAAAAGATCGGCTGCTCCATCTTCTTTTCGCCGACATGAATCAGCGAACCGGGAGCTAGACCGATTTTTTTAGGTGGGCTTCGGAACAGGGACGTTACTGTTTGCAGGGGATCAACAAACAATTTCATGAAGTATTGTCTCCTCGTAATATTTTTTTATGGCAAGGCGTCAACGTTCCAGACCAAAGTCCTCATCGGTCAGCGATGAGGTATATTCATCCAGTGCTTCTTCTGCTTCATCCGGATCAGAAACCCTGGCCAGATGAATCAAAGCATCCCCTTCATAAGCCAGCGGCAAATTCAGCTGCCCGATAACAACTCCGGTGAAAGGAGCATAGATCGCCTCTCGCTCATCACCAAGAGGGTCACTCACTATACCAAGCGGGGCCCCCTTCTTGATAAAGCCCCCTAATTGGACCTTCCGCGAGAAAATTCCGCTCATGCTTGCTCGCACCCAACTGGTGCGATTAGTGACAATCGATTCGCGGTGTTTCGCCTTTTTACTCGCAGGCAACATGCCGGCGTGACGCAGCAGCCTGAAAATACCCTGCAACCCGGTACGGATAACCGACTCATTAAAATAGAGGGCTTCACCGCCTTCAAAAACCAACACCGGCTTGCCAACCGCCGCAACGGCCTCACGCAGAGAACCTTCACGCAAGGCAGAAGGGACAACAACTGGCGCGCCAAAAGCCAAAGCTAGTTCAATAGTTTTCTGGTCATCTAAACTGGCACGAATCTGTGGAAGATTGCTGCGAAAGTTGGAACCGGTATGCAGGTCGATACCAAAATCACAGCGACTGGCAATTTCGGTCATAAACAGATGGGCCAGTCTCCCGGCCAGCGAACCCTTTGCCGATCCAGGAAAGGATCGATTCAGATCCCGGCGATCGGGCAGATACCGGGAGCGCTGAATAAACCCAAAGGGGTTCACTACCGGGACCGCCAGAAGCGTTCCACGCAGGTTGTTCATGGTGCGACTCGCCAGTAAACGGCGGATAATTTCTACGCCATTGATCTCATCACCATGCACAGCGGCACTGACGAAAAGAACTGGTCCACTGCGCCGACCATGCACAACCTGAACCGGCAGGGTCATTTGGTTGCTGGTGTAAAGACTGGGCATCGGCAATCCAACCGTTGCGCGGCTACCAGACTTAATAAGAACCCCACCGAATTCAAAGGGTTGGGTTCGGCTCATCCTTTGCCCCGGGTCCGAGTGTTCCCCGGCTTCGCCTGTTTTTCAATAAACCGAATAATCATGCCAGCAACATCTTTCTCGGTTGCTATTTCGATCCCTTC
>JAPHSA010000163.1 GCA_026193235.1 Deltaproteobacteria bacterium
GACTCTTCACGGTTCAAAGCATCCTCAGCCATGACCTCAGCAAACTCAAGGAAATCCGCCAGGCGTCCAGCATTCTCAAGCTGCTGGTTGAGATCTTTGCTCTCACCGGTCACCTTAACATTATTCCAGAACTCATCACGGATCTCTGGGATACGCTGGAGTGCATGCTCAAGACTTTCCTTGCTTCTCGCCATGCCAACGTTTTCCCACATAACAGTACCAAGCTCTTTATGCAGTTCATTAACAGTTTTCTTGCCGTTAATGGAAAGCAGTTTGCTGGTCGTAGCTTCAATATCCTCAACTGACTTCTTAAACTCCGGATGATCTTCCTTAACCGTCCCTGGAGACTTGAGTCCTGCCAGGTAGGGAGCAATTGTGTAAGGAATAACGAAGTAACCATCAGCCAGGCCCTGCATCAACGCAGAAGCACCGAGGCGGTTAGCGCCGTGGACAGAGAAGTTGGCCTCACCAAGAACAAACAAACCAGGAATATTGCTCTGGCACTCGTAATCAACCCAGAGGCCACCCATGTTGTAGTGAGGGGCTGGGTAAATACGCATCGGGCGCTCATAGCCATTCTCATCGGTAATTTTCTCATACATGTCAAACAGGTTGCCATAACGCTCTTCAATTGTTTTCTTGCCAACCCGCTTAATGGCATCCTCGAAATCAAGGAAAACACCACGCTTTCCAGGGCCAACGCCAAGATCTGCGTCACAGGCTTCTTTCGCTGAACGTGAGGAGATATCACGTGGCGCCAGGTTACCGAAGGAAGGATACTTCCGCTCTAAGTAATAATCACGGTCGCCTTCAGGAATTTCGCTTGGATGTTTTTCACAATCTTCGACCTTCTTAGGCACCCAGATACGACCATCATTCCGCAGAGACTCAGACATCAGAGTCAGTTTGGATTGATGCTCACCATGCACCGGGATACAGGTCGGGTGGATCTGGGTATAACAAGGGTTGGCCATATAGGCACCCTTTTTAGCTGCTTTCCAGATCGCGGTAACGCTGCTCCCCATGGCATTGGTTGACAGGAAGAAAACATTGACATAACCACCGGTTGCCAGGATAACAGCATCACCCCAATGGGACTCAATCTCACCAGTCATCAGATTACGTACGGTAATCCCTTTGGCCACGCCATCAACAACAACCAGATCAAGCATCTCAGTACGCGGATGCATGGTAACCGTCTTGTTTTTAATTTGGCGGGACAGTGCCGAATAAGCACCAAGCAGCAACTGCTGACCGGTTTGTCCACGAGCGTAAAAAGTCCGGGAAACCTGAGCACCACCGAAAGAACGGTTGTCTAAGTAACCGGCGTAATCGCGCGCAAAGGGAACACCCTGTGCGACACATTGGTCAATAATGTTGTTAGATACCTGAGCGAGACGCCAGACATCGGCTTCGCGAGAACGGAAGTCACCGCCCTTAACGGTATCGTAGAAGAGACGGTAAACGCTGTCGCCATCGCTTGGATAGTTTTTCGCAGCGTTGATGCCACCTTGAGCGCCAATACTGTGAGCGCGGCGGGGGCTGTCTTGATAGCAGAAACAATCCACATTGTAGCCAAGTTCACCGAGGCTTGCAGCCCCAGCGCCACCAGCCAAACCGGATCCAACAACAAGAATTTTGTATTTACGTTTGTTAGAAGGGTTAACCAGCTTCTGATCGAAGCGGTATCTATCCCATGATGTTTCAACTGGTCCTGTAGGTGCTTTTCCGTCTAAAATCACAATAAGCCCCCTATTTCACAATACGAGCGAGAATGAACAATGGAATGGCAATGTAAGCCAACCCATAAACGATAGCCACGATCTTGCCTATAGCGGTCACTTTATCCTGGCTCGGACCAGTGCTCAATCCGAAGGTCTGAACCCAGCTTTGTAGTCCATGGGACAGATGCAGGAAAAGGGCAATCATTGCAATAAAATAGATAACAGCAATGAAAACCTTTTGAAAGCTCAACACAACCATAGAAAAGACGTCCAAATGGCCCTGGACCAGCGGCATATTCTGTGCCGAAATTTCAGGGTTTGTGACTTGTACGGTAAAATGCAACAGATGATAGATTAAAAACGCCAGAATAATCAGTCCGGTAAAGACCATAGTCTTGGCAGAAAAGGTTGTCACCAGAGTCTTTTGAACGGCGTAATCTTCTGGATTGGCAGCTTTGTTTTCTAGATAAAGCTGAACACCGAAGGTGATATGGATAGCGAACAGTCCGAGCATCACCAGGCGGAAGATCCAGACCAATGGGCCAAGGTCATGCAGGTGCTTGGCATAGGCGTTAATCGCATCGGCGCCCCAGAAAACCGATAGATTTCCCAATAGATGGACAGTGATAAAGCAGACCAGCATCAGTCCGGTCACCGCCATCAGAATCTTTCTTCCCACAGTACTTGTAAACAGATTCATAGTTAAATATCCCTCGAGAATGTGAATTGATTGTTAATCAGGGCTCATCTCCCAAATTCAATCACCAATTAAAACCCAATCACTCCGGCCCAGCCCTCCTCTCCTCCTGAAACTGCGCCTTGTCATTAGGCCCTGGCGGCCCTCGCCAGGATTCTATACTCCTGTTCATGTTCGACATCCTTTCGGTGTCAAAGGAAAATACTGATCTAAACCCGACTTATTCAAGCCGTATAAAATTACAAATCGTATACTGTATACTAAACATTGGTACAAAATTAAACAAAAAAAGCCACAAATAGACAAATTATAATTAACCGAGCAACCTCAGCAGGGACCGCAGTTTGTACAAACAAAAATGACCGGAAAAGTCATCCCTTTCCGGTCATCTGAAGTCTCACTTCAAAGCTTGAACTTTTTTCAAACTCTGTTCCAGTATTTCTCTCTTTTCCTCAGCCGCCTTAAGCTTTGCGCGGTCCTTTTCCAAGACCTGGGGGGGGGCATTAGCAACAAATTTTTCATTGGAAAGCTTTTTATTGAAAAACTCGACATCCTTCTGAACTTTCGCCACTTCTTTCAGCAAACGCGACTCTTCTTCCGCGATATCAATCAAACCAGACAGCGGAATTAACACCTCAACTTCTCCAGCAACCTGAGTGGATGCTTGCTTAGGCCGCTCTACGCCAACCCCAATCTGAAGATTTTCAACTCGTGCCAGGGAATGGATGTAAGCCTGACCTGATTTAATCGCCAGCACGTCTGCTTCAGATTTACAGTCAAGAACAACCTGAATTTTCTTGCCGGGTGGGACATCAAGCTCACCACGAACATTGCGGATGGCGCGAATAACATCCATCACTATATCCATATCAGCCACGGTGGCAGCATCTGTTGTCACCATCGCATTCTGCGGATATGTTGCGTGCATAATTGAAGCGGCCACCCGTTCACCGGGCAGGGCATGCCAGATCTCCTCGGTGACGAAGGGGAGAATCGGATGAAGTAGCCGCAGTAACCCTTCTAGTACATTAAACAAAACCGTCTGTGTCCGCACACGAGCCTCAGCATTCTCTCCGTAGAGAGCATCTTTACTTAATTCCACGTACCAGTCACAGAACTCGTGCCAGGTAAAAGAGTAGAGAATACTTGCTGCATCATTAAATTTATAATCGTTCAGGGCCTGGTTCACCTGCTGGGCCGCAAATCCATAGCGATGCAATATCCACTGATCAGCTTGAGTCAATTGCAAGCCATCCAGGCTGTTTGCTGCCGGATCATAACCTTCCAGATTCATCAGGGCAAAGCGACTGGCGTTCCAGAGTTTATTGACAAAGTTCCGATAACCACCAATCCGCTCGGTGGATAGTTTAATGTCACGCCCCATCGCAGCAAAGGCACAGAGGGTAAAGCGGAATGCGTCGGCACCATATTCATCGACAACCGTCAGGGGATCGATAACGTTCCCCTTGCTCTTGCTCATTTTCTGACCTTGCGCATCACGTACCAGCGCATGAATATAGACTTCTTTAAAGGGCACCTCCCCCATAAACCTGGTGCCCATCATCATCATCCGCGCAACCCAGAAGAAGAGAATGTCAAAACCGGTCACCAGGCAGCTTGTCGGATAGAACTTCTGCAATGTTTCAGTCTTTTCAGGCCAACCCATGGTAGAAAATGGCCAGAGCGCAGAGGAGAACCAGGTATCAAGAACATCGGTTTCCTGATGAAGCTTCTGGCTACCACAGTGCTGGCAGGTTGAGACATCTTCCCGGGACACACTGATCTCACCGCAATCATCACAGAACCATGCAGGGATCCGATGCCCCCACCATATCTGCCGACTGACGCACCAGTCCTGAATGTTATACATCCACTCAAAGTAGGTCTTTTCCCACTGTTGAGGCAGAATCTTGGTCTGACCTGTCTCCACAGCTTTGATTGCTTCGGCGGCCAGCGGCTTGACCGCAACATACCACTGCTTGCTCATATAGGGCTCGATCACCGTCCGGCAACGATAACATTCACCTACAGCATTGGAGTAATCGTCAATTTTTTCCAACAGTTCCTGCGCATCCAGATCAGCAACAACCCGTTCTCTGGCGGCATCTCGTCCGACTCCGGCATATGGGCCGCCATTTTCGTTGATGACACCAGACTCATCAAGAATATTAATAAATTCAAGGTCATGCCGTTTGCCAATTTCGAAGTCGTTGAAATCATGGGCAGGGGTAATTTTAACGGCACCGCTACCGAACTCCATATCGACATAGTCATCGGCAATAATTGGAATTTCGCGATTGACCAATGGCAAGAGCACCTTCCGTCCAATTAAATCTTTATAGCGTTCGTCTTCAGGATGGACAGCAACGGCGCTATCACCCAGCATGGTTTCTGGTCGAGTGGTTGCGACTATGAGATGACGATCCGTTCCAATAACCGGGTAACGCAGATGCCAGAGGCTGCCCTTTTTATCTTCATGTTCAACTTCCAGATCAGAGAGCGCCGTATGGCAGCGAGGGCACCAGTTAATCAAACGATTCGCCCGATAGATCAAACCATCTTCGTAGAGCTGGACGAAAACCTCACGGACAGCTGTGGAAAGGCCCTCATCCATGGTGAATCGCTCACGCTCCCAATCACAGGAGGCACCGAGGCGTTTTAACTGGTTAATAATCTGTCCGCCAGACTCTTCACGCCACTGCCAGACCCGTTTGATGAAATTTTCGCGGCCCAACTCGTGGCGGTCCTTACCTGCAGCTGCCAGTTGCTTTTCAACCACATTCTGCGTCGCAATGCCGGCGTGATCAGTCCCTGGCATCCAGAGGACTTCATAACCGCACATCCGTTTCCAGCGGCTGAGAATGTCTTGCAGGGTATTGTTGAGAGCGTGCCCCATATGTAATACACCAGTCACATTGGGTGGCGGGATAACGATTGAATAATGAGGCTTGGATGATTTCTCATCGGCATGAAAATCACCCCGTTGTTCCCAGATTTGAAACCATTTCTGCTCAACCTGAGCCGGCTCATAACCTTTAGGCAAGTCTGTGTTCATTGCAGGTCAGTCCTTTGTAGATGTTGTTTTGAGATTGATATTTGGAGCACTGAATGTGCAGGGGACAATAAAGTGGGGAGGTAAGGAAGTCAAGACTTCCCTACCTCCCCTGAGAGAGCATTCAGGTTCGTAGAACCTTAATTTGAAATTGCTTGTTTGATCTTACGAATTTCTTCTTTTATGATTGCTTCAGCCAGGTCGGGGACGACTTCCCAGGCAATCTGCTCGATCAGTTCCCCGGCCATTTTTTCAATCATTGGACCAGCGACATTGGCAACGACTTCTTTTAACTCGTCTTCAGTTAACTCACGTAATTGCTGCTCAACCTGCGCAACTGAACTCGAAGATAAATCATCCGCTCCAAGGGTTGTGGTTGCAACCGCTCCTGTGGCAATGCCTGCCACTGTGGCCGCGACAGAATCGGTCTCAGCTTCTTCGGCAGAGGCATCAAAATAGAAACCATCGTCTTCAACCATTTCAGGCTGGACGTCAAACTCATCAAGCTCTTCAATTACCTCTTCCTGAACCTCGGCAGTTTCAGCAACGATTTCTTCGACATGATCTGCCTCAGGCTCCAAAGCATCGTCTTCGACCGACTCAAAAGCTGTTTCTGCTTCGACAAAATCATCTTCTGGCTCATCAAGTTCTGAATCCGGGCTTGACTCATCCAGAGGTCCTTTAAAATCAGCCACTTGGACGTCTTCCACTGCCTCGTCGAGCTCTTCTGCTGGTTGTTCTTCAACAATGTCGTCTTCAGAAAGGTCCAGAACTTCATCTTCTTCCGCCAGCTCAAGGATAACCTCATCAGGGTCTTCTTCAAGCATAACCGCATCTGTGTCAGCCGACGAACCGGCAAACTCAGGTTCAAGCTCAGCGGGGGCAGCGCTATCCAGAGGTTCCTCAATGGCATCATCGAGGATAAAATCTTCTACAGCAGCAGGTTCGTCCTCCAGGACAGGAAAATCCTCTATCGGTGCTAAGGTTTCTTCATCCGTCAATTCGAGGTGTTCAGAAGCCTCATCTCCAACAAAAGAAACCGCAGGATCAACAAAGCGACTCTCTTGCTCTTCTGCACCTTCCTCAGTTAACACCCGAGGTTCTTCCTCCTCAACAGTTGGGACAAAGTGATCTTCTTCTGCAACTGGTTCTTCAGCAGGATATTGAGTTTGTTCCTCATTGAAGGTGGAGAAATCTACCACTTCATTCGCATCATCAAGCGAAGTCTCCCCATCCTCGATTTCTGAGGCACTCTCCTCCTGAGGCAAAGGTTCTGAATCCGGGTTAGCTCCAAAAACAAAAGACTCAAACTCAGATTCTGGATCAGAAGCGGCTTCAGTTTCAGAGGTGAAGTCTAAATCTTCCTCAATAGTTTGCTCGACGAGATCCGCAACCTCAAAGTCATCTTTTGGGGTTTCCGTTTCGGCTGGGTTCTCTTCGGCCAGAGTTTCCGCTACAGAGCCCTCCACCTGTGTTTCTGGTTCCTCAACAGAGGAATCAAAACTAACTGCAGCGAAGGGAGTGCCTTCTTCCTCCCCCTTCTCTGTGTCATCTTCTTCAGGCTGAAGATCATCTTCTTCAAAAGAAACAGCATCCCAAATATCATCCGGGGAGTCTTCTGTTTCAGCCGCACTCGCCGAAAGCTCATCCATATCATCAAGACCCAAGACAGATTCATCAAGTCCCTGATCATCAACCGGTCCAGGTTCCGTCTCTTCAGACGCAGGGGGCAGGTCTTCGACAACCGTTGCAGCGCCTCCGGCCATTGGCACCGGTTCGGCTTCAAGTAACTGAGCAACCTTATCCAATAGTGCTTGTGATTCAAAAGGCTTGGTCAACCAGCCATCGGCACAAACCTCCTGTGCCTTAACTTCGTCAAAATGGTCAAAAGCCCCTGGCAACAGCATAACGGAGGTGTGCCTCAGGCTCGGTTCGTTTTTGATCGCGCGACAAAGTTCAAAACCGTCTTTCCCGGGCATCGAAACATCTGCTATGACAAGATCCGGGGTCTGCTCCAGAGCCTTCACAAATGCGCTGTCCCCATCATCCGTCATCGTTAATTCAAAATCTTCTGTCGCGAAGATGATACCGACGACTTTTTGAATAGTAATACTATCATCGGCCAACAGCAGTTTTTTCATAATGGATGTCTCCTCGCACCACTGGTATCTGGTTTGTTCCGCCAAAAATTCTGTGTCATCTCTATGGCAAGAAAGTTGATGTCCAGAATTTTATATTTCGTGTTTTGGTAGTCAAATTCGCCAATGACCCAAGCCTCTTTGGGGCTTGCCTCAGTTGACAAAGTGCCTTTTTTTTCCGCCACAATCTTTCCAGTTAGTTCCGCCGGTAATGCTACAGTTCCATACTCTGATTCAACCAGAATCTGATATCTGAGCGTTTTAGTTCCCGTGGTACTTCCCCCCCCAAACAGCAAGCTCAAGTCCAATAAGGGCACCAGCCGGTCATTGTCTACCAGCACTGCCGCTACAGCAAGAGGCAAGCGGGGGAGCTGGTATAGCTTGCTGTCCTGGATAACTTTTTGAATTTGCTGTAATGAAAGCGCAAAATCCAGGGTGCCAAGTTGAAACAATCCAAAACGCTTCATACCGGGACAAAATCAGAACCATAGTGACGTTCTGGTTCAAACACAACAAGCGGCTCATTATTCAACAGCAGCAACTCAGAATAACACCCCATGGCCGAAACTTTTAACAAGAATGGGGTATCACAGAGCCTCAAATGCTCGCCTGATGACAATTCAACCACCTGATCTACCAATATCGCCCAGTTACCCTCTATCCCCTGAAGAACAAGAGCAGTTTTCTCCTTGATCTTTACAGAAGAGATAAGCCCCAATTTAAGGGCAGGATCAACAACTGGAATCCAGGTTTTACGAAATTTAAGTGCTGAAACAATTCCGCGACCAATGTCACTACGACTGGGATCAAGAATTTCAGCTATTTGCTCAACTACCTCGACAACATGGTCTAAATCAAGGAGAAAGCCGATCCCACCTAAACGAAAAATCAGATTTTTGTTGGTGGTTGCAGCCATAGATCCTCAGAATATTCTCCGAACTCCCTGATTTTTCAAGGAAACTGGGACAAAAGCTAGCACAGAGATTAGAAACTGTCAAGCTTTTATCAATAAACTCCAATAAGTAATCACACATCAAAGGTTTTTCCAGGGCTGCGGCAGAAACAACTCTTGATAGAGGGCCAGGGCAAAGCGATCCGTCATCCCGGCAATGAAATCAGCAACTGAGATTTCCAGGCTCTCATTATTGAGAACCTTCCCCCCGTGTTGCTTAAAAATATCCTCATTCTCGAGAAAATAAAGAAAGAGCTCACGCAGCAGATGTGAAGCCTTATCAAACTGAGCCTGAACAGATTCAGCCTGATACACATTCTCATAAAGCCACCCCCTCAAATTACGAATAGTTTCGTCCATTTCCCTTGAGAGCTGGATATTCAGGCGGGCATTGGCCGAAGATTCAGCGATCAGATCACGAACCATCCGGTCAATCCGACACGAATGTCGCAAGCCAACGACATCAGATATTGCTTTCGGGATATCTGATGCTTTGATGACATGACCACGGATAGCATCATCTAGATCATGGCTGACATAGGCAATAATATCTGCCAGCCGGACGACCTGTCCTTCTAACGTACACGCGCAGGACTCAGGCGCGGGAGACAAAAGGCCTCCCCGTCCTTTTGAATGCTTGAGAATGCCCTCACGGACCTCATAAGTGAGGTTGAGTCCCTTACCATCCTTCTCAAGCAGGTCAACAACACGCAAACTCTGGCGAACATGGTGAAATCCTCCCGAAACCAGTTCATTCAAAACTCTCTCACCCGCATGCCCAAAAGGGGTGTGCCCGAGATCGTGGCCGAGAGCGATTGCTTCAGTCAAATCTTCATTCAGTCTGAGAGCGCGGGCAACAGTTCGTGCCACCTGTGAAACCTCAAGAGTATGCGACAAACGGGTCCGGTAATGATCTCCTTCTGGGGAAAGAAATACCTGAGTTTTATATTTTAGGCGACGAAAGGCTTTACTGTGCAGTATGCGATCACGATCATGTTGAAAAACGGTTCTTATACTGCAGGTCTTTGAAGAATGTTTACGGCCTTGACTTTGTGAACTAAAACAAGCTTGCGGTGAAAAAATTTGATGCTCAAGATTTTCCTGTGAAGTTCGAATATCCACTAAGATCCTCCAGTTGAATTAAATAACCACAAAAGGTCATTGCAACAATTATTTTATGTGTTAGAACAAATAATAAAACAAAACAAGAAAATATATATTTAACCTTGCTTTTTATCAATCACCTGTTCTAGAAATAACTAAGTCTGTATATATTCATGAGGGGGTTGGCTTTCCATTAACGTTTAAACCATCCAACCTGACAGGAGGATCTTTTTATGGCAACTGTAATGGAATTGGCTGCTGATATTATTGCAGCTCACGCATCAACAACTCCAATGTCCAAAGATGAACTGATCGCCGAGTTGAAAGAACTTCATTCAGCTCTCAGCGCATTAGAAAGAGGAGAAGTTCCAGAAACTGTAGAATCTGCTGAAGAAACTCCCGCCGTCAGCAGAAAAAAAGCATTTGGAAAAGATAAAATCTATTGCATGATTTGTGGCAAGGGGTTCAAAACCCTCGCCCGACACCTCAAAACAGCCCACGAAATGACCGCGGCCGAGTACCGTAAACAGTTTGATATCCCCCGCAGTCAGTCTCTTGCCGCCAAAAACTATTCTGAGAGTAGACGACAAATGGCTGTGGATCGTGGACTAGCTGACAATCTCGCCAAAGCACGGGCGGCGCGCAAAAACAAATAAGCTTCGCAATCCACACTGAAAAGGCGACCTCATCAGGTCGCCTTTTGCGTTTTGCTCAATGGATATTATTCCAGGCGGAACGGAATCGTTGCAATTTCATTCAGACCTGCATCCAAGACAACAACCTTCCAGTCACCCGCCCACTGGGGTAAAAACCTTTTTGACGAATAAGTGCGCCAATCAGATGACCTGATCGGCAAGGTCACCCGGGCCATCTCATCATCCTGATAATACCAGACGTGAGTGATTTCTGTATCCTCTTGAGCACCTGCGATACGTGTAAAACAGTATAGTTTGCCGTAATCAGCCCGGTAGGTCTCAATGCGATCGACTGGCATCTGATTTTCTACTGCCGAGGTAATCGCCTCCTCTGTAACCCTGAGCTCTGCCGCATAACCAACGGAGATACTCAACATGGCAAGGACAAAAACAATGAACATTTTTTTCAACATCATGACCTCCCTGAATCAGCCTGGCCTGTCCGATCAGCTATGAACGTTGAGCCCTGAAAGAAAACTCTGGCCATTTTGAAGTTTAAGTTGAAAATTATCAGCGACTGTCGCGCCGACATCAGCAAATGTTTGGCGGACGCCCAAGTTGACCGATGCTGATGTCAGCGGTGCAGCAACCAGTAACGGAACGTACTCGCGGGAATGATCAGTTCCCGGCGTTGTCGGATCACAACCATGGTCCGCAGTAATGATCAGCAGGTCATCAACAGACATCGCGGCAAACAACCTCGGCAGCCAGACGTCAAAGGCCTCAAGGGCCTCAGCAAAGCCCTGAGGATTCAAACGATGCCCATAGAGCATATCAAAATCTACCAGATTGGTCATGACCAGGCCCTGTTTTATTTTACTGAGCGCCTCAACTGTCTTCAACATACCATCTTGATTGTCTCCGGTGGGAATAAATTCCGTCAACCCATCACCAGCGAAAAGATCGTGTATTTTACCAATGCCGTAGGTTGTCAAGCCCTGATTCTGCATGAGCTTGAGAAGAGTTTCTTCTGGTGGTTTTAAGGGAAAATCATGGCGGGCGGCCGTACGGTAGAAATCAGCCGCACAGGTCCCTCGAAATGGGCGCGCTATGACCCGACACAGGTTATAAGGTTCCAGGGCTTTTTCCGCTTGCCGGCAAATACGGTAGAGCTGATCCGGCGCGATAACATCTTCATGGGCAGCAATCTGAAAGACGGAATCGCTGCTGGTATAAATAATTGGGCGGCCCGATGAAAGATGTTCCTCGCCGAGATGACGGAGGATGTCGGTGCCACTGGCAGCAATGTTTCCCAGTGGGTGCAAGCCCGTTGACTCAACAAAGGAAGCAATAATTTGTTCGGGAAAACCGTTGGGAAATGTTGCAAAAGGCTGATCAAGAATAATCCCCGCCAATTCCCAGTGGCCCGTCACAGAATCTTTCCCCGGGCTCTTTTCTATCATTTTCCCCCAACTTGCTGTCGGAGAAGAGACTGCTTTGACTCCAGCTATCGGGTCAATCCATCCCAGCCCCATAGCCTCGAGTTGAGGCAGGTTCAATCCCCCGACACTGGCAGCAACATGTTGCAGGGTTGCAGAACCCCGGTCACCATAGGCTTCAGCGTCAGGCAAGGCCCCGATTCCGACGCCATCTAAAACAATGAGTATAATTCTTTGAAACATGCCTATCTGACCAATTCCCGTCGTTGCCACTCAGCGACAATTGCGACCCCAGAGCTGGTCCCAATTCTGGCCGCTCCGGCCTCAATGAATGTGCGACATTCATCCAGTGTGCGGATACCGCCTGCGGCTTTTACCGCGATCCGCCCTGCGGATGCTCCAACAAGTCGTTTCACATCATCCAGAGTTGCCCCTGATGGCCCAAAACCGGTCGAAGTTTTCACAAAATCCGCCCCGGCTTTTACAACAAGCTCAGTGGCTGTTTGCATTAATGCGGTTGAAAGATAACAGCATTCAATGATCACTTTGACTGGCAACCGATTTGCGGCGATGACAATCTGAGCAATTTCATCTTCGACAGCTTTGAAATTCCCCCCAAGTAAATAGCCAATTTGTACGACCATATCGATTTCCTTGGCGCCGTGGGCAATTAGATCCGAGGTTTCCTGAACTTTCTCCCGACAGGTGGAATAGCCACAGGGGAAACCGACCACGGAACAAACTTTAACCTGGGAACCATAAAGACGTGCTGCAGCCAGCGGCACAAAAACCGGGGGGATACAGACGGTCGCAAAACCGTACTCGACAGCCTCTTCGCAGAGAGCAGAAACCTGTATTTCCGTTGTCGTCGGTGACAGCAGGGTATGATCTATGAAACTGGCAGGATTATTCATCTGGTGTATGAATCAGGTGCGATAATCAGCGTTGATTTTTACATATTCATAACTGAGATCAGAGGTATAATAGCTCGACGCTCCGCCCCCCTGATTCAAATTAATGGTCACAACAAATTCGGCAAGTTTGAGTACCTGGGTTGCTTGGGCCTCTTTTTCTGGCCCCGTGGAAATTCCGTTTTCAGTCACCGGAACCTGGTCAAAACTGATATCAATCCGCTCCGGATCAAGATCAATTCCTGAATAGCCAACGGCCGCGATAATCCTGCCCCAGTTGGCATCCTCACCGAAAAAAGCTGTTTTCACCAGAGCCGAAGTTGCAACTGAGCGCGCCGCGATTCTCGCAGAGAGCTCATCAACGGCACCAACCACCTTGATTTGTACGAGCTTGGTGGCGCCCTCTCCATCACGGACAATCATTTTCGCCAGGTCGAGGAGAACGCGGTCCAGATGGCGACAAAAAATTTCCGCTTCAGGACTGTCTGACGTGATGACTGCATCGCCAGAACAACCGTTCGCGAGCAGCAGGACCATGTCGTTAGTCGAGGTGTCACCATCAACCGTGATCGAGTTAAAACTCTTCATAACGGCATTATTTAAAGCGGATTGTAGTAATCCGAGTTCAACCTGAGCGTCCGACAACACAAAACCAAGCATAGTCGCCATGTTGGGATGAATCATCCCCGCCCCTTTTGCGAGCCCGAGAATCTTATAATTATGCTCACCAGTTTCACAAGCAGAAGCCACTTTGGTAAAAGCATCAGTTGTCTTGATGGCTTCAGCAACCCTGACTGGCTGATCATTGCTTAAAGTTGAAACTAGCTCAGGAAGCCCTTTCTTAAAGGGTTCAAAGGGCATTTGCACTCCGATAACTCCGGTTGATGCGATGGCAACCAGACTTTCTGGAACCTTCAATGTTCGCGCTGTCAGCTCAAGTGTTTTCTGAGCAAGCAGAAACCCTTCAGCACCAGTACAGGCATTCGCATTACCACTATTAGCCAGAATCGCCTGGCAGGAACCAGCGGCAATATTTTTTTGGGTTATTTGAAGCGGGGCGGCGACAACTTTATTCTGGGTAAAAACACCGGCACAGGATGCCGGCACGTCAGACATGATAAGGGCAAGATCGAGCTTACCCGATTTTTTAATCCCA
>JAPHSA010000141.1 GCA_026193235.1 Deltaproteobacteria bacterium
CTTTATTCAACCATGCAGGAAGGGGTTGCGCAGTATCGCATGCACTATGATGTTGATGGAAACGCCAGTGACTACGAAGTCATTGACATCAATCCGGCTTACGAAAATATCGTTGGCCTGGAACGCCACCAGGTCATCGGCCAGAGGGGAAGTAACATATACCCCCAGGAAAATGGCAAGGCCGCCTTCCTGGATATTTTTAATCGTGTGATAGAGAGCGGTGTTTCCACTAGCTTTGAGTTCGATTTCAATAAACTGGGCATGACGGTCAACGTTTCGGCGACGAAAACCTCGGCTGGTCATTTTGCAACGATTTTCGAAGACATCACTCAGCGCAAAGCAGATCAGAAGCACATTGAACAACTGGCCTTTTATGACAATTTGACCGGGCTGCCTAATCGAGTATTGATGCAGGATCGCCTCTCTCAGATGACGGCCTGTGCAAAGCGCAGCGACAAGAAAATAGGCTTGTTTTTCCTGGACCTTGACCATTTCAAACGAATCAACGATACCTTTGGTCATGACACAGGGGATCAATTACTTAACGTTGTCGCCAAACGATTACGGAGCGTACTGAGAGATTGTGACACTGTCTGTCGTCTTGGCGGTGATGAATTTGTTGTTCTGGTCGACGATATAGTGAACCGCAACGGTGCAGCGATGATCGCCTGTAAAATACTGGAAGCATTGGCGCACTCAATCGTGCTCAAAGGAAAAGAGGTCTACTCCTCGACCAGTATCGGTATCAGTATCTACCCGGAAGACAGTGCCGACCCTGACTCTCTTCTGAAAAATGCTGATGCCGCCATGTACCAGGCAAAGGAAGGAGGTCGTAACACTTACCGGTTTTACTCGTCAGAAATGAATTCCAAAGCTCTGGAGCAACTGCTGCTGGCCAACGATCTGAGAAAGGCGTTGGAGAGAGATGAATTTTATCTCGACTACCAACCGCAGATTGATTTGTATGAAGGCCGGATAATCGGAACGGAAGCTCTGCTTCGCTGGCAACATGCAGATTTTGGCAAGATTTCACCAGCTCAATTTATCCCATTGGCAGAAGAAACCGGACTGATTCTCCCAATCGGCCAGTGGGTCTTGGCAAAAGCCTGTCAAAAAACCCGTGAAATCCAACAACGCTGCAACATTCCTTTGCGCGTGGCGGTCAACCTCTCAACCAAACAATTTCAGGATCCAAACCTGCTCACTTACGTAAAAGAGATCCTCGCCAGCACCGGATTGGCCGCTGAGGACCTGGAGTTAGAAATCACCGAAAGTATCCTGATGGAGAACGTTGAAAAGGCCCAACAGATTCTCCATCAACTAAAGGCAATGGGTGTCACGCTGGCGATTGACGATTTCGGCACCGGATACAGCTCCTTAAGCTATTTAAGAACCTTCCCCATTGACCGGTTGAAAATTGACAAATCCTTTATTCAGAAAATCACCACCCATCCAGATGATGCCGCCATCACTAAAGCAATTATCGCTATGGGACATAGCATTGGCGTCAAAATAGTTGCCGAAGGGGTCGAACATAAAAATGAGATGACCTATCTACAGGAGAACAACTGTGACGAGGCCCAAGGGTTTTATTTCAGCCATCCCATCGACCCTGAAACGCTGATGAACAAAATTTCCAACCAGCCGGAATTCTGTTTTTTCAACTTCCACTCCTGAGTCCATAAACTGACCTTTTGGGAAGTTATTGCTGACGCCGGTCGATGACCCGAACGGCTTTCCCTTCGTGACGTTGAATCGTCGAGGGTTCAACAAGTTTTATTTTCGCACTGACCCCGAGAACCGTTGCCAGTCGCTTTTCAGCTTCCACAACAAACTGACGTTGCTGTTTCATTTCATCAAAGAAAATGCGTTCATTCACTTCGACCTGTACTTCCAGTGAATCCATATTGTTAATGCGATCAACAATCAATTGATAATGAGGTTCGCAGCCTTCAATCTGGAACAGGACTTCTTCGATCTGGGTCGGAAAGACGTTAACACCCTTGATGATCAGCATGTCATCTGTGCGGCCCCGAGTTTTTTCCATTCTCGCCAGGGTACGGCCACATTCGCAGGTTTCGTAAGTCAGCCGGGAAATGTCCCGGGTACGATATCTGATCATCGGGAAAGCCTGTTTAGTCAGGCTGGTCAAAACCAGTTCACCGACAGCGCCTGCCGGCAGAACCTCGCCCGTGTCAGGATCGATGATTTCGGCGTAAAAGTGATCTTCAGCCAGATGCATTCCACTCTTGAACCGGCATTCCCCGGCAACCCCGGGGCCCATGATTTCCGACAATCCATAGTTGTCGGTTGCCATAATACCCAAGCGTTGTTCCAGCTCAACCCGCATCTGTTCACTCCAGGGCTCTGCCCCGAACAGGCCGACTCGCAGGGCCAGAGACGCCGGATCAATCCCCTGCTTTTCCATCCGGTCAGCCAGTGTCAACCCGTAAGAAGGCGTACAGACTAAAGCTGATGAACGGTAATCCTGCATAATCATCAATTGTTTGTCGGTATTGCCACCAGAGATCGGGATAACCGACGCGCCAATAGCTTCAGATCCGTAATGTAATCCAAAGGCGCCGGTAAAGAGACCGTAACCGAAGGCAATATGAACGATATCCTCTTCGGTTACTCCTGCTGCCGTCATAAAGCGGGCCACCAGTTCGGTCCAGGTGGTGATATCTTCCTTGGTATAACCAACAACGGTCGGCTTACCTGTGGTTCCCGATGAAGAGTGGATCCTGACGACATCGCGCATTGGTACGGCGAACATGCCATAGGGATAATTCAGGCGCAGATCTTCCTTGGTCGTAAATGGCAAGTGGTGCAGATCTTCCAGGCGTTGAAGATCTTGCGGCTTAAAGCCACTTTCCTTGAATTTAGCCTGGTAACAGGGAACCTTGTTGGCAACCAGATTCAGGGTCTGCTGTAACCGGTTGAGTTGCAATGCAAGTATCTGCTCCCGCGACTGGCACTCATCGGCCTTGTTCCAAATTCTTACAGATCTGTCCATGCTTAATCTACTACTTTCAATAAATATATCTAAGTTACTGAAATATAATTTAAATTGATGTAATCATTTCGCTCTTCAGGATATTGACACCATTTTTCGAGAGCGCTGTAATTGCCTCATCAACATCATCAAAGCGGAAAATTATCACCGCATTGTCCCCTGAGCGCTCGACAAAAGCATACATATATTCAACATTGACATTATTTCTATCGAGGATCTGAAGGATGGTCGAAAGGCCTCCCGGGCTGTCCGGAACCTCAACACCGATAACCTCAGTTTTGCTTACCGTAAAGTTGTGCTCACGTAACACCTTGAGGGCTTTTTCACTATCCTTGACAATCAGCCGGAGAATTCCGAAATCAGAGGTGTCAGCCAGTGATAAGGCGCGGATATTGACCCCTGCTTGGCCAAGAATCCCGCAAACTTCCGCCAGACGGCCCGACTTGTTTTCTATAAAAATTGAAATCTGCTCAACTTTCATGACTATCTCCTTATTTAGGAATTCTTTTGACGATTATCGATGACGCGCTTCGCCTTGCCTTCACTGCGTGTAATGCTTTTTGGTTCAACCAGCCGCACCTTACAGGTCACACCAAGAAGATCCTTGATGTCTTTACGTATTTTATTCGACAGGCCCTGAAGTATCTTGATTTCATCAGAAAAAGTCTGTTCGTTGACTTCAACCTGAACCTCAAGAGTATCAAGAGTCCCTTCGCGTTCGACAATCAGCTGGTAATGAGGCTCTACCCCCTCAATATTAAAGAGCACCGACTCAATCTGGCTCGGGAACACATTCACCCCGCGGATGATCAGCATGTCATCGCTACGGCCGCTGAGTCGTTCAATCCGCGCATGAGTCCGCCCACAGATACAGGGCTCCTTGATGAGCCGGGTAATATCCCGGGTGCGGTAGCGGATCAGCGGTATCCCCTCTTTGGTGATGGTGGTAATCACCAGTTCTCCCCGCTCTCCGTCGGGCAGAACTTCTCCGGTTTCCGGGTCGATGATTTCAGGAATGAAATGATCTTCCCAGATATGCAGTCCGTTTTGGGCCTCAATACATTCGATCCCGACACCGGGACCGAGAATCTCTGAAAGTCCGTAGATATCAATCGCTTTAATGTTGAGTTTATCCTCAATTTCCTGGCGCATTTTTTCACTCCAGGGTTCGGCGCCAAGAATACCAACCTTCAGCTTCAGCTTGCGGATGTCAATCCCCTCTTCTGCAGCGACTTCTGCCAGGTAAAGACTGTACGAGGGGGTGCAGGTTAAAACGGTAGACCCAAAATCCTGCATGATCATCAGTTGTTTTTTCGTATTTCCCCCTGACATGGGGATAACCGACGCACCAACACGTTCCGCGCCATAATGTGCTCCCAGCCCGCCGGTAAAGAGTCCATAGCCATAGGCATTATGGATAATATCGCCCTTGTGGGTACCGGCAGCGACAAATGAACGGGCCATCAGTTCCGTCCAGGTATCGATATCACGGCGACTATAACCGACAACCGTTGGTTTACCGGTTGTTCCAGAGGAAGCGTGGATTCTGACGATCTGCTCCAGAGGAACAGCAAACAGGCCATAGGGGTAGTTGTCCCTCATGTCCTGCTTGAGAGTGAATGGTAATTTCCTCAGGTCATCGAGACTTTTGATATCCGCCGGCTTGATCCCCAGTTTTCCAAAGGCTTTTTTATAGAAAGGTACGGTCGCATAGACCCGTTCAACTGTCTGCTGCAGACGTTTAAGCTGTAAGGCCTCGATCGCTTCCCGCGGTAATGTTTCAAAATCATCATTCCAGATCATTGTGCTTCCCTCCCACTTAGTTTCAGTCCGAAAACCGCCCTTTTCCGCAATCTCGGTGTCAATCTGCGTATTTGATTGTGCGGCGTATAGCGCTACGCCTCCGCTCAAGTAATTGATTTCCTTGATCTTGCGAAAAATTGCTGGTTTCCAGATCAGAAACTGGCACGGCACCCATCCAGGGTCTTCGGATGGGCACTACTTAAGAGACTTATGTTTACTTGACCTGACAGCCGAGTTCAAAAGCCTTCATATTGATGTCCAGCAGCCGTTCAGGAATCATCTTCCGCAAAGCCGTGAGCCAGAGTTCCCGATCAAAATCGAGGACATTGGACAGGGCACCCAGCAGAACGGTATTCACGGTTTTTGCGTTACCGGCTTCCAGAGCCAGATCAAGACCATCCACAACCTTCGTGTTCGGGAACTGTTGACGAATATTTTCCGTTAAATTTTCCGGATAAGCCTGTTTCCCCAGGGCCACTGATGGCGGCGCTATCTTCCAGTTATTGATAATGACCTGGCCATTCTGACGCAACAGGGGGAGATAACGACAGGTTTCCAGCATTTCAAAACTGAAGAGGATATCAACTTCGCCTTCAGGGATAATCGACGAGTAGACCTTGTCGCCATAGCGAACATGGGACACAACACTTCCCCCGCGTTGTGACATGCCGTGGATCTCGTTCTTTTTAACATCCAACCCGGCCATCAACATAACTTCCGAAAGGACTTCGCTGGCCAGCAGAATCCCCTGGCCACCGACGCCGGCCAACAATATATTCTTAACTTTGCTCATGATTGCTCACCATATTCCAGAAAAGCGCCAAAACCACAGGTCTGTTGACAGACCTTGCACCCGGTGCAAATGATTTTATCAATATTCGATTTCTTGTTCACAGCATCCCAGTTAATGGCCGGACAACCAAGCCTCATGCAGGCCTGACAGCCGGTACATTTATCCTGATCAACAAACAGCGGGGTGCGCCGTTCAAGATTATCGCGTGGAACCAGCATGCAGGGTCGCGTCGTGATGATAACGGAGACTTCAGGGCGGGCCATTTCTTCACGAATCGTTTTCCGTGTCAGGGCGATATTATAAGGATCAATGACCCGGATATGTTCAACACCGACAGCTCTACAAAGCTGCTCCAGGTCAACCCGGTAGGTTTCCAGCTCAGTTAAGGTAAAGCCCGAGGTCGGATTTTCCTGGCGGCCGGTCATTGCTGTGATCCGATTGTCGAGGATAATCACCGTTGCCGCTGACTTGTTATAAACCATATCCATCAGACCGTTGATTCCGGTATGCAGAAAGGTCGAATCACCAATAACGGCGACAACCTTCTGCTGTTCTTCGGGAGAAAGAACCTTACAGATACCGGTTGCATTGCCGATACTGGCCCCCATGCAAACGCAGGTGTCCATAGCTGAAAGCGGCGGCATAAAGCCGAGGGTATAGCAACCGATATCACCAGTGACATAAGCCTTGGCCCGATTCAATTCCATGAAGACGCCCCGATGAGAGCAACCGGGGCACATGTTTGGCGGGCGTTGAGGCAGTTCTGGAGAGCAGTCTTCACTGGGAACCGCCTCCCCGAATAAGCCCTTTTTCAAGCGGCCGGGCGTCAGTTCCCCACAGAGCGATAATTTGTCCTTACCGGTCACCTCAATCCCCATGGCGCGGATCTGCTCTTCAATAAAAGGATCAAGCTCTTCAACAACATAAAGCTGGCTATACTGCGCGGCAAATTCGCGAATCAGTTTTTTAGGTAAGGGGTAAACCAGACCAATCTTCAAAACATCGGCGTCAGGAAGAACTTCTTTGACATATTGATATGAAACACCGGCGGTAATGACCCCGATCTCCCCTGCCCCCTTTTCAATCCGGTTAAAGGGTTGCGAAGAAGACCAGTCTTCCATATCGATAATGCGTTTTTCGACATCAATATGCCTTTTCCGTGCATTGCCGGGTAACATCACCAGTTTCGCTGGATTACGTTCCAACTTTGGTTCGGGGAGATCCGTTCGCCGCTCACCAAGGCTGACGGCTGATTTTGAATGGGAAATCCGTGTCGTGCTGCGTAAAAAGACCGGGGTGTCAAACTGTTCACTGACCTCAAAGCCCAGCTTGGTGTATTCCAGGGCTTCCTGGCTGTCAGCCGGTTCAAACATCGGGACCTTGGCAAATTTGGCAAAATTGCGATTGTCCTGTTCGTTCTGTGAAGAATGCAGTTCCGGATCATCAGCAGTGACCAGCACCAGGCCGCCACGAACACCGGTATAAGACAGGGTGAAAAGCGGATCAGCCGCAACATTGACGCCAACGTGCTTCATTGCCACCAAAGAACGCGCCCCACCAAAGCAGGCCCCAATCCCAACTTCCAGTGCAACCTTCTCATTGGGGGCCCAGGATGCGTCAATTTCTTTATATTGGGTTATGTTCTCGAGTATTTCTGTGCTTGGGGTGCCGGGATAGGCGCAGGCGACCAGCGCACCGGCCTCGTAGGCGCCACGCGCAATCGCTTCGTTTCCTGAGAGCAGAATTTTTTTCATAACAATCCTTGATATGGTCGTGAATGAATAAAAAAGATGGGAAAAAGAATCACGGAATAATAGATAATCACTTTAATTCTGTCAATCGAGGAGGACTTTTAGGGGGGAGATTTTTAAGCTGTTGAGAATACGCGTTCAGCTGGCAGCAGATAAATCGAGCAGGAGGCCCTCGAGGAGTCCGGAATCAGCCACTATCATTTCTGAACAAGCGAACCGTTTCAGCAGTTGCAACAGGATCTCCAGGCCGGGAATAATGAGGTCGCCACGGCCCGTTTCCATGCCGACCAGGCTTTCTCTTTCTGACACTGGCATTGGCTCAAGCTTTTGATAAGCTTCTTCCATCCATCTGGCTGTTAACCGGTGGTTATTTATCTTTGTGTAGTCATATTTCTTCAGCTCCAGCTGCATTGCAGCCAGGGTCGTAATTGTCCCTGCAGTACCGATCAACTGGTAGGATCGGTCGCGAATCCCCCGCTCAGCAAGAGCCTTTTCAAATTGGTTGAGGATGTTATCAATGTGCGCTTTCCGGGGCGCTGAGGCAGGATAGTCCTCACTGAGCAGGACGACACCGAGCTGATAGCTGTGCTGATGCTGAACCAGGCCGTTCTGCAGACAGACAAATTCGGTACTGCCGCCGCCGATATCAATGATCATAGCGGCTGCCGGTAGCGGGCGCACCACAGACAGAACCCCCTTTGCCATCAGCCGGGCTTCTTCTTGCCCGGCAATCACCTCAATATTGAGATTTGTCGCTGACTGCACCTGATCAATAAATGACTGCCGATTGCCGGCACGCCGGAGGGCTGCTGTTCCTAC
>JAPHSA010000096.1 GCA_026193235.1 Deltaproteobacteria bacterium
CAGGTAGTGGCTGAGGTGGGACTAAATAATCAGTATCGTTGATACTGAAACCGGTTCAGTTCACATCTTGCATTACAATACTATATAATCGGATTGACTTAGGACCGCTGGTCTGTCAATCCGATTTTTTTTGGTGTGTTATGTCGACTGATTTACAGCAAATTTTTCCGCACTGTCTTAAACAACTTTCTGATGAATTAATTCGGAAACTCGAAAAGATGTCTCCGTCTCCTGAAGATTTCCCTGCTTTTCTGCACTCGTTGTCGATAGCTGAAAGAGCTGAGTATCTGCCCGATCTGGCTGCCATTGAGCTTGCCTGTCACCGGCTCAAATCATCGCCAGCGGATGTTCCTTACAAAGTTGTTTCCTCTCTGGTCAACCCCAATCTGGAACTGATTCCTGTGGGCTGGCAGCCGCTTCTTGAGCTGATTGCCGGGACTGATCTGGAACCTGAGGCTGCGAGCCAGTTTATATTGCTCTGGAGACCTCCGCATGGCTGCCAGATTAAGCAGGCGGTGGCATCGCCCGGCGATCTGCTGGCCTTAAAGATGATCACCGAACAGCTGGACCCAGTGACTGTTGCAAAGGAACACAATCAACCCGTCGGGTTTGTCGACAAGCTGATAGAAAAAGCCGTTACCAAGGGTCTAATATTGGCGCCACAATCGAAGCTGCATCGTCGGCACAGTGGCTTTTTAATTCCTCCGGAAACGCCGGAGAAATTTCTTCTGGCAGAAGCCTTTACCCTGCAATGGCACATAACCCACCGCTGCGACCTGAACTGCCTGCACTGTTATGATCGCAGCCTGCAGACTGATGTCAGCCTGGAACAGGGGATTGTCGTGCTCGACCAGATGCGTGATTTCTGTTTACGCCATCATGTTTACGGTCAAGTCTCCTTTTCCGGGGGGAATCCCTTTTTGCATCCGCATTTCTTCGCGCTGTACCAAGCCGCCCGGGAGCGCAATCTGAGTCTGGCGATTCTGGGAAATCCAGTCAGTGAAGATCAACTGAACAAGCTCCTGGCGATTGAAAAACCGGTATTTTACCAGGTCAGCCTTGAAGGTTTGCAGCCGCACAACGATCACATCCGGGGAAAGGGGAATTTTGCTTCGGTTTTGAACTTTCTGGAGCTGTTGAAAAACAAAAAAATCTATTCGATGGTGATGTTGACCTTAACGCAGGACAACATGGATCAGGTACTGCCGCTGGCTGAACTGTTACGAGACCGAGTAGATCTGTTCACCTATAACCGCTTGTCAATGGTCGGTGAAGGGGCCAATCTGGAATCCCCCAGAAGCGCTGACTATCACACTTTTGTTCGCGAGTATCTACTGGCCTGCCAGCAAAACCCGATAATGGCCATGAAAGACAATCTGATTAATATTGAGCGCGAGAACCAGGCTCAAGGATTGTTCGGTGGTTGCACAGGGTTTGGATGCGGCGCCGCATTTAATTTCTTTTCTCTACTGCCAAACGGGCAGGTTGACGCTTGCCGAAAATTTCCCTCACCCATCGGCGACATCAATCATCAGAGCCTGGAAGAGATCTATTATTCCGCACCAGCCAGAGCCTATCGAAAGGGCAGTGACGCCTGCAACTCATGTCATTTGCGTCCGGTCTGTGGAGGCTGCCTGGCGGTTACCTATGGTTGTGGACTCAATCCACTGAGCGCCGTGGATCCCAGCTGTTTCATTGAATAATGATCTCCTCAAGCTTTCAGCCAGGGAATCTATTAGCAAAAACAGTAGCTTCTCCCCTCATTTAAAGATCATCGGTGCTAAACATATTCGGTTCTGATTTGATTAACCAGTCATTCATTCCAATATCTTCTTTTCTACCGGACGCTTTATCCGCCCCAAGGAACAGCCGATACCGACAACACACAACCCGCAGAAGATGAGCAGTGCCGTCCGCATACTGGTCAGGAAAGCGGCTTGCGTCTCCAGCATGACCGGCTTGCCCTGCATCAGATAAGAAAAGATCACGGTAATAATCGTCATGCTGGTCAGCATGCCGAACGAACGCATACTGGCACTTAATCCGGATGCAACGCCCAGATAACGAGGCTGCACACTCCCCATAATCATGCTGATGTTCGGGGAAGAGAAGAGGGCAAAACCAACACCAAGAAAAATCAGCAGCAGAACAACCCGCGTCAATGAGGAATCCGCCGTCAAATTAGCGGCAACAGCAAGCCCTGCAGCACAAGAACCCATCCCCAACGTTGCTAATATTGATGCCGGAATCCGGTCGGAAAGGCGGCCGCACAAAGGCGACAGAAGGGTCTGCACAACCGGTTGGGCGATCAGGATTGTCCCGGCATGATGAGGCCCCATCCCTTTGACAAACTGCAGATAGAGACTGAGAAAAAATGTCACCCCAAAGGTTGCGGCATAGTTGAACAATGCGGCGAGGTTACTTAAGGCAAACACCCGATTTTCCAACAATAAACGCACGTCCAGCATGGGGTACGGGGCACGTTTTTCGATCACTAAAAACAGCAGCAGACCCAAACTTGCAAGAATCAGCAAGCCCCACATCCCACCACCGGCCTTCAGATTAGTCACCCCATAGACCAGCATCAGAACCGAAGGAGCATAGACCAGGGCACCTCTCCAATCAAAAGGTTCTCCTTTGGAATCCGCCCATTCTTCTTTGATTTTAATCCAGGTGACCAGATAGGTCATAAGGCCCAGGGGGACCATCAGGTAAAAAAGTGAACGCCAGCCGAGCAGCTGAATCAAAAAACCACCAACGAAAGGCCCACAGGAAATCCCCGCATAAACACTGGCAACAGCAATACCCAGTGCTTTGCCCCGCTCATGCGGCCCAAAGGCCGCAACAAGGATCGCCATAGTTGTCGCGTTGACCATCGCCCCGCCCAGCCCTTGTAAAAAGCGCAGGGCAATGACCATCTCTATGGAACCCGCCAGGGAAATCAGGCCACCGGAAAAAGCAAAAAGCAGCAACCCCAGCTGGAAAATCTTACGCCGTCCATGAATATCGCCAAAGCGGCCCATGGCCAGAAGAAAGATGACCATCGATAACATGAAGGCGGTTTCCACCAGGCCCAGTTGTAAAGCGCTGGCCGAGAATTCCCGTCCCATAACCGGCAGGGCAACGCCAACCGCTGAGAGCATAAAGGGGTTGAGAAAATGCGCCATACAGATGGAAAACAGAATGGCGGACTTAGAGGTGCGCTTCTCTGTCATCAACGTTTTTTTCGGTCTTTTTTCTGCTGGCTGGCTTTAAGCAGATCGCCAAGGCTGCCAAATCCTGAAGAAACCGCAGGGGCTTCTGTATAACTGGTCTCTTCACCCTCATCGCTTTGGCCTTTTAAAGCCAGGGAGATCCGGTGTTCCTCCAGATCAATTTTTTCAATCATCACCTGAAGCTGTTGACCGACCTGAACAACATCCTGGGGGTGACGGATACGTTGCCCGTCTCCTAGTTTGGAAATATGCAGCAACCCGTCAACACCATCCTCCAGGGTGACAAATGCCCCAAATTGCGCCAGCCGGCTGACTTTACCCGGGTATTGCCCGCCAACTTTATAAATTGAACCGACTTTATTCCAGGGGTTAGCCTGGGTTTCGCGCAGGCTGAAAGAAAATTTTCTGTTCTCCCAATCGATTTTTTTGACCGCAACTTCAAGTTCCTGACCGACATGGAGCAGTTCATTGATATCCTCAACCCGGCCGTAACTGATTTCGGAGATCGGCAGCAACCCTTCAACACCACCGATATCAATAAAAGCTCCGAAGTCGCGGATATTGGTCACGCTTCCGCTGACGACCATCCCTTCTTTGAGGGTTTCGCGCAAACCAACCTGCAATTGCTCCCGTTCTTCATCAAGGATTGCTCGGTGAGACACGACAATATTGCGCCCCCGCTCACTGAACTGAGTGATTTTAAATGCTAAGCTCTGACCAATCAGATCAGCAGGTTCAACCTGGCGGAGTCCGGTTTGTGAAAAAGGGCAGAAAGCTCTGGCATTGCCCGCCAGTTTGACTTCAAAGCCACCTTTGATCTCTTTTTCAATCTTACCGTCAATCGGAATACCGGCTTGAAATGCATTTTCCAACTGTTCAGTGCCAGAACCGCCACCGCCGATCTTGGTGGTAAAACGTAATTCACCGCCAGCGCGGGATAAAAAGTAAGCAGATATTTTATCGCCTACCGCATATTGAGGTTCGGAATCAGCGTCCAAAAGCTCTGCGGTTGCCAGAACCCCTTCGCCCTTCTGTCCGACATCAAGAAAGCTCCAATCCTTACCGATCTGGAGAATTGTCGCCTCGATTTTCTTACCCGGTTCCAACTGCTGTCCGACTCCAGCCAGGCTGGCTTCAAACATAGCGGCAAAACTTTCATCGTCTTCCATCATTTCATCATCAAAATTTTCGTCACTCATGGGTAGCGTCCTTTGGCAGGTTGAGAAAAAACAAAGATTAACCGGTTTTTGCGGCGGAGTAAACCAAAGGTATCAGCATTGTGCTTTACTCATTGGCTGTTATCTTTGTAGTACGCCTGAATCTACGAGAAGGGGAATGCATGAAACCCACCAGTTGGCTTGAAAGTCTCAATTGTGCTGTTGAAGGGATCCTCTGGGCGGCGAAAAGCGAGCGCCATGTCCGCTACCATTTTGTCGCCGCATTGGCCATCGTCTTTCTGGCCCTCTTCTTCAAAATCACCGCTCTGGAATTTTTTCTGCTGGTCCTCGCAGCCATCCTTGTCATTTTTGCTGAGCTGATGAACACCGCCATAGAATCGGTTGTTGACCTGGTTACAGATGACTATCATGAGCTCGCTAAACGGGCGAAGGACGTTTCTGCCGGAGCGGTCCTGGTCACCAGTGTCGGCGCCGTGATTCTCGGCTATCTGGTTCTTTCAGGGCATATTTTCCCCCTGTTTGACAGTCAGCCAACCCTAAGCAAAGAACCTCAGGGGACAGTTCCGGTCGGAGCCTTGCTGATCGTCATCATTCTGATTGTGCTGCTCAAAGCGCGTTACAATTACGGAACGCCTCTGCACGGGGGAATGCCCAGCGGTCATGCCGCCGTGGCCTTCTCTATTGTTGTCTCGACATTTCTGTTAGGAGAAAGTTTTCTGCTCGGGATGATGGTTCTGCTACTGGCCATACTGGTCAGTCAAAGTCGGTTGCTGATGAAGATCCATAGCCCCAGGGAGGTTTTTCTCGGGGCGCTGCTCGGTACGGTTGTCACCCTGCTGGCACATTTAATCTGCAGCTGAAATGATCTGAACGCCATTTTACAGATGTGGATAAAGAAACTCCCGCTCTTCCGCTCTGGTCAGAATCGTGCTGTCGCCAGCCTTGGGACTGGCGTCAACCAGGTTCAGTTCACCGTAGGGAAGTTCTTGTTGCAGCCCAGCCAGGCTGAACCGGCTGGCAGCATTCCACAGCATCCAACCGTGACTGCCACTGGCATCACTGGCGTTGATCTGGGCATGAATATCATCGGCCTTAAAGCTTCTGCGATCGAATGCGTAATCCTGGAAGGCCTGGAGCCAGGGGCGAAAGCGAATCGCCGGCAATCCTGCCAATTCCTGAGCTTTCTGCAAAGAATGGGCGATCACTTCGTAACTGTTCTGCACCGGATTTTTATAGCCCGGGATGCCATGGGGAAAGCCGGAAGGGTAAAGCATCGGCGAGAGATAATCGACATATTGAGCCAGATCGACCAACCGCTGGCCAATCTTCTGGTCCTTATGTTTCCAACAGATATAGCCGAAAATATTAGCTGAGATCTGTACCGGATAGTTGGCCAGGCGTTCTCTTGCTTGACGGAGAAAACCATTGATCGCGGCCACCCGATTGTCACCGGTATTTTCCTGCGAAAAAAACAGATCCGACTTGGCGGGGAAGCGGATATAGTCAAACTGAATCTCGTCAAAACCCAACTTGGAAGCTTCTTCCGCAATGCTGATGTTATAATCCCAGACTTCCTCGTTGAACGGGTCTGTCCAGCTGAGCTTTTCACGATCTTCCCAAAGATATCCATCGAGAGTCAGTGTGGCCAAGTCGCGCCGATGTTTTGCCAGGGCGTTATCCTTGAACACGACAATTCTACCGATCGTATAAATCCCCTGCTCTTTCAATTCGGCGAGAAATTCTGGGAGATCTTTTAAAGTGCGGACTCTTTGCCCTCCAGCCTCTCTGGCCAGGGTCGATTCACTGCGAAAAGCAATATCTCCGCGTGAAGACTTAAGGTCAATAACCAGTGAATTCATTCCGGTTTCGGCGACCAGTTGCTGAAGGTGCTCGCGGAGATCATCGCTGTCTGCTGCCCAGTAGGAAAGATAAAGAGCCTTGGGAGTGAAGGGCTGCAGCTGTAAATTCAGAGGGAAATCACGAGAAACTTTTTGCGGCAGATAACCGGGCAGGCGAACTATCAGGTCCGTATCATCGGAATTTATCGCAAAATGACCATCACTGCTGCTGTAGGCAAAGTCATCTGAAGTGCGGATTTCCACACCACTTAACAACCGGTTGGTCACCGCATCACGTACTGTCCCTGAAGTCCTGTTAAGCTCAGCGATAACCATAGCTGGCCAACAGACCAGCATCACAACAATAATTATCCAGATATATCTCTTCACATTTAGTCCCCATCAAGCCAGAGAGCAAGACGACTGCAGCAGGATGGGAACAGCTTAAATTATTTTAAACAAATAATAAAGTTTTATTTAATATTTTTTCATTTAA
>JAPHSA010000237.1 GCA_026193235.1 Deltaproteobacteria bacterium
CTCGTAGTAAACGAGGCCGCGCTTCAAATCGACCAGACCAGCGGCAAAAGGCGATGGGATATCATCGAGAGTCTCAAGTAAACTGGTCCCGCCTGCCGAAAAGAAACCTGGGAGTCTCAGTCCGGGGAGCGAAGTCGGAGAAACACCCCCTATCCAGGCCTGCAGCAGATGTTTAAGCGGTATTTCACCCTCGCCACAGATTAATGCATCAACGGGGTAGCACGAAAAAAAAGCATCATCCTCAAAAGAAACTTCAGGGCCACCCAGAACAATTTTAATTTTTGGATCAATCCGCTTGAGACATTCAACCAGTTCCAAAATTGCTTTGCGGTTCCACAGATAAACGGAGAAGCAGACAACATCTGCATAGCAGGCAACGATTTGGGCAAGGATCGACTCTTTCGGTTCATTGACCGAATATTCTGCGATCTGAAGTTCGCCAAAATTATCACCACAATAGGCTTTGAGGTATGGTAACGCCAGGCTGGCGTGGACATATTTGCTGTGCAATGTCGTCAATAGCGTTTTCATGGTCGCAGAATACCTTTCATCAATATCAAGTCAACGAGAAATTGTCGTTATCATATGCATTATGCTATTCTCCGCCAGCGAGAAAGGCAGACGACACATGAGCAAACAAAAAACATTTCTGACTGTTGTAGCTGATGAAAGCGGTGAAGTTTTCGAACACCCTGATCTGCTGATGGCAGGCATGAACGGCATGAGTGCACGACTGCCTCACGAAGATGAATTAATCCCGCTACCTGAAGGGAGTCGCCTGTTCACCATACCGGGAACACCCCCGATTGGCTTTGATCGACAAACGGGCAAACAGACAACCCTTGAAGAGCTTCCCCAGAACTGGGGAGGAGGATCAGTGCAGGCGGTTTCTGCTTTTGTCACGCCAGCATTTACCCGCACCTTATTGCCCGCGGCGGAATACACTAAAAAAGCTGTTGAGTTAACCCTCTGGTCTTATACCGCTGTTGGCTGGTGTGTGGAGGAAGAACGTTTTTATGTTGCTGCGGTCCGGGTTGATCGCAACCGTCAGTGGGAGCCACAACATTTTGATGACCGCAAACTAGAGCCGCTGGTGCGGAATCGGATTTCCAATCAGCCGGACAATCGTCTGGTTGAACAACTTTCTCGTTGTGCACTGGATTATCATTGCTTCGCGGCAAAAAATCTTTTTTTCGGTCGCTGGGAAGCTCCTCTCCCCTGTTCTCCTGCCTGCAATGCCCAATGCCTTGGCTGTATTTCACTCCAGGACGAACCCAAAGCCTGTCAGGCCAGTCAGGATCGTTTGACCTTCGTACCAACAGTCAAGGAACTCTGCGAAGTTGCAGTTCCCCATCTACAAAATGCTGAAAATGCCATTGTTTCCTTCGGTCAGGGCTGTGAAGGCGATCCGATCCTGCAAGCCGACAGAATTGCCGAGGCAGTCAAGGAGATGCGCAGACAGACAACACGCGGCACGATCAATTTTAACTCCAACGCGTCAATTCCCGCTGCCATTGACAAGTTAGCCGAAGCTGGGATTGATTCCATCCGTATTTCCCTGAATTCAGTGCAGGAATCCTTCTACAATGCTTACTATCGCCCGGTGAATTATTGTTTCGACAATGTCCTCGAATCTGCAAGACGGGCGAAACACCATGGACTGTTCACCATGCTCAATTATCTGGTTTTTCCTGGTATCACTGATCGGGAAGATGAATTAGAAAAGTTGATGGAATTCATTGAAGCTGTCGGCATCGACATGATTCAACTGCGCAATTTGAGTATCGACCCCCTGCTCTACTGGAATTCAATGAAGGCTGAAGGGGCTGGAATTGGCATGAAGAAAATGCTTGACCGCATCAAGCAGGATATCCCGCGCATTCAGTACGGCTACTTTAACCGCACTAAAGAAAATTTCTATCCAGCAGGATTTGAAACGGACTGGCCGCTGCCAGCATTTCTCTGAAATGCTACCAGAACTGCCAGTAGCCTGTCTGCAGCACGTATATTCCCAGAACAAAATTGGTCACGGCATGGGAGAGCACACATTGGTAGATGCTTTTCGTCCAGTAAAGTAACAGGCTGTAGGCGATGCCCGCCATGATCCCTGCCAGAACCAGAGTATGTTCCAGACCGAAGAGACCTGACCCAACCAGAAAAGAAAACAGGGTATATGTGCCAACCCGAACACTCATAAAATCTGAATTGATAATGTAACGCAGGAGAAATGACCGCCAGAACAGTTCCTCCATAATCGGGACCACCAGAGCTGCGCCAAAAAAACGAAAAAAGATGAGGACATTTCTGATTGCAGTGTTTTCGTTCAAAAATGGATCAAAACCTTTATTCTCACCAAAGGTCGCAAAATCCCAATCCATATTAATCCACAGAACAAAAACCAGAAGCCCCAGCAGAACGCTTCCTAGCGTATGAGACAGTTTTTTGAAATCGCAGAAATTAAGCTCAGAATATCCTCGCCAGAAATACAACAACAGGCCAAAAACCAGAAGAGCTTTAAGTGGATAAAGATAGAGTAATTGTTGCTCGTTTAACCCCAAACTGCCTTTTTCAGCCAGCCACTGCAGCCCCTGTTGCAGACCGATAAATGCCATAAAAACAGCAAAGGGTATGATCCTGATCCAGGCTTCTCTCGTCACGGCTCCCTCTTTGGTACTTCCGATGTAAAAAAATGATTATCAGCTCAATGAGTCAGTTTCCATTTAGCAACGACACTACCTGCCTCAGGCATAAACGTGGAAAAATCATTTTCCAACTCCCCTTGCCAGCGTTCCAGTTCAGGAAAACCGGAAGCCAGAGGGAATTTATGTTGAATTCTTTCTTCCAAACGTTGGAGCACTCGCTGGACGACTTGAGGTTCACGATACGATGTGAGCCAGTCATATTCAACCATGTGAGGTAACTGTTTTTGCAACCCGGGGCTAAGAAGCTCATAGCAGGACTGCAAGCCACGATAGACATCAGAAGAAAATTCCGGCAAAGGTTGCTGACTGTATGACCCCCATTGACAGGCGAGAATATGGTCATAAAAAACATCGACCAGAACCCCACGAGCATAGCGAAAACGCGGGTCAAGACGCTTTCTGCTCTTTTGAAAAGAGTCACTTCTCAGGGTGAAAGAATCTATATGACGATGGAGTTTCAGATGGCGGACAAGATCCCCGGGTAAACCAGAAAGATCAGAACCTTTAACAAAATCCCCCATCAATGAGCCGGCCCAGGCCAGCGGTGAAGGATCGGAAAAGTAGAGGTGAGCGAGATAATTCACAGAACTTGATAGCGCAGGCAGTTGAAGTCAGACCAATGAGTTAATCTGCTCTCCAATCTGGTCAAGAACCCTGCGATTTTCTCCACCAGCGGACAGCAAATATTCAAACAAACCTAGCATAGACTGACGTTGGCCAGACCTCAGAAAACGCTTGGTCAGCAACTCCAGTCGCATCAACGCATCGGCATCATCACTCATCAGCATCCAGAAAACTCGCGCGGCATCGTCCCACTTCTGACGCTCACTATAAAGACAAATCAACCCTGCAGTACTAAAAACATCTTCTCCGAAGGTTAACGCTTTTTGGTAAGAAATCTCCGCCTCCGGCATTCTCCCCAAGTTAAAATAAGCATCTCCCATACGGGTATGTAAGGCCTGGGTCCCAGCTGAAGATTTAAGAATCTCCTGCCAGACTTCAATGGCCTTGGCATATTCCTGCGACCAACGAAAACAGTTGCCAAGGCCATAAAGAGCGTAGGGATTTTGCGGCTCAATCTTTAGCGCTCGGCGAAAATATTTTTCTGCCCGATCAAAGTCTGAGATTCTCCAGCAGAGTTTGCCGACAATCGTCAGAATATGCAGTTCATTTTCATCAAAGACCAAGACTCTTTCATAAGTTCGAATAGCTTCTTCATCTTTACCCAGGCGATGCTGTAAATCTGCCAGACCGGTCAAGGCAAAACGATCGCGCGGTGCAATGACGAGAATTTGTTGATAAGCCTGCTCAGCGCGGTCAAATTGTTGCATAACTTTGTAGCTGTCAGCGATCCGCGTCATCACGTGTTTGTCCTGCGGCCGCAGAGCAAGGTATTGCTCCCAGAGCAGGATAGCCTCTTGATGACGATTGAGCTTTTTATAGACATCCCCCAGACCACGCAGGGCAAAAAGATTCTTGCGATCGACCTCCAACAGCAATTTATAGCAGCGTTTCGCCTCGTCAAAATCTCCCATTTCACGACATACGTCACCCATACCTGAAAGTAAATAAGGGTTTTCCGGTTCCATCTCAAGGCCGGCAGAAAAAAGGACTTGGGCTTCATCAAAGCGCCGGGAACGGAGCTTCTGCCGCGCCTTTTTGGAGAGATCAATCACCGAAGGCTGAGGAGGGGTGCTGTCCTGGGGAACATTATTCTCAGCTGGGTCCACTGTGGCTCCTACCTTTTCATTTTGCGGGCTAATTGTTCTTTTACGTTGTTCATCAACATGAACGGAATATCACTGGCCGGGATTTGCTGATTTCAGTTTCATTCGACAAATGATTTTTACGTTTAGTGACTGATACATTAATTACTTACGGAAGTATCCAGTTGACCATAACTAACGAATTTAGCAGTCACCAGCTCCATCTCCTCATCATTCACTAGCACCGGTTGTCCGACTGACTTGCTCTGGTAGTAAATGCGGGCAACGAGCTCGATTTCTTCAGCAGTATCAAAAGCATATTTTATATCTTTGCCGACAGTGACCAGTCCATGATTTGCCAGCAGGACAGCATTGTAACCACCAATACCGGCAACAACATTGTCAGCGAGTTCATCTGTTCCGAAGGTGGCATAGGCTGCCAGCGGAACCTTATTCCCGGAGAATGCAACCAGATAATGAACAGCTGGAATTTCCCAATGCAAGCAAGCGATAGTCGTAGCATATACTGAGTGGGTATGAACGACAGAACGGATTTCAGGGCGGGCAGCATAGAGTGCCAGATGAAAACCCAATTCACTAGAAGGCTTCCGGGACCCTTCTACAGTTTTTCCGTTACGGTCAACCACAACAATATCTTCAACTGTCACTTGATCGTAATTGATACCGCTGGGACTAATGGCGATCAGGTTGTCCTCTGGGGAGAGGATACTCAGATTACCTCCACTTCCAGTCGTCAGACGAGATTGAACCATCTTTAAACCGTAAGTGACAAGTTGTTGGCGTTGTTGCAATAACTTCATGAATAACTGGCTGTCTTTTCTATGCAGTGATTCTGAAAAACACGAGAACTCAAGCAGAGTATGTTGTTACACTAAAAACATAACTAATTAAAAATACAGTTCTAAAGAGCAAAAAAGCAGGTTACTCATTCCGGTTTTTCTGGCTGAAAATTTTCATGAGGGACTTGAAGCTGGGCAACTTGAAACTGTGTTCGGTTTTCTTCCAATTGTGCAACTAATGGGGCAATTAACACTTCAAATTCACCCAAATGTTCCTTGCTCACTGATTTAGCAGCCGGAGCTTTCAACTTAAGCGGATTAATCGGCTTGCCATGCCTTTTCATCCGAAAATCAAGATGTGGCCCCGTGGACAAACCGCTACTCCCGACATAACCAATCACCTGACCCTGAGTCACCCGTTTCCCTTTAGCAATACCGCGGGGAAATCCTTTGAGATGCAAATACATCGTTTTGTAGCCATTACTGTGGGTCACTTCCAAATAGCGACCATTACCCCTGTCATTGCCTTTACGGGTAATAGAACCATCACCCACAGTTTTCACCGGAGTTCCGACAGGCGCTGCGTAATCGATTGCCGGATGTGCTTTCCAAACTTTGGTTATCGGGTGCAGCCGGCGCATGGTATAGCCGGAAGAAATTCGGGTAAAGGATAACGGGGCTTTAAGGAAAGCTTTACGGAGATTTTCGCCTTTTTCGTTATAAAAAGAGACCTTTTGATCTCCGTCTTTGAAACGAAAAGCTTTGAATGATTGGCCTTGATTGACAAACTCAGCGGCCAGGACCCGTCCATAGCCTGCCATTTGTCCTTCACGATAACGTTTTTGCACCAACGCCTGGAAGGAATCTCCAACGCGCAGATCAAGAATGAAATTTATGTCCCAACCGAAAATATCTGCCAGGATGTAAGCAAGTTCGGGCTTTTCATTGATCTCGTGGATAGCGTCAAACAGACTGGTTTTAATCAATCCATGAACTGGCGCAACAATGACATCGTAAATAATGTCCTGCCGCTCCATAATAACCTGGTCGGCAGTGCGACTGATAACCAATTGTTCTTCAGTATCGATCTCATAGATGAAGGAATCGAATTGACCATCGAGGGTTATGATCCGGTATGGTTGTCCGGCAGATATCTTGGTGAAAGGGAAAATCTCGGAGCTCTGCTGGTTCAGCTTATGAATTTCCTGGGGGGTAAAATAATCTCCCAGCAGAGCGGTAATCGAAGATCCGGATGGGACAGTATTTCTAAGTTCCTCGCGCACTGGTTGAGGAGGAGGAGGAGCGTTGACTTTAACTGGTGTCTCACGGGCTTCAAGTTCAGTGCTGGGGCCGCTGCTTAAAAGAAGCAGGGCTACACCAGCAATCAGGACAAGTGCTGAAATCGCCACAATTTGCCGCAATTTTGATTTAATCTTACGCGTACCCCTAGAGTTGAGGGGTGGATGAAAATCCTTGTTTACTGACATAAATCGGCATCCAGAGGTTAGAGGCCCTACACTTTTCGAAATTTAATTGAGGAATTATAACATTTATCACTTTTGCCTGTCCAGCAAAGGTTTTGCCATATGATATTGCCAGATGAGGATAATCCGGATAACATAGCATCTCACTAAAAACATTAAGGAATATAATTATGATCAATCGTCAAAGACTTTCCGATGAATTCGCTCGCCAAGCAGCTATTGACAGCCCTTCTTTCGCTGAAGCAGC
>JAPHSA010000182.1 GCA_026193235.1 Deltaproteobacteria bacterium
AGATTATTTCTTACGAGTGGGGTGAGTATCTTAAGCGTTCGAAAGATGTGAACCGCGATGGGGCGGTTCTGCTTGGCTGGACTGGTGATAACGGTGATCCGGATAATTTCCTCGCTGTCCTGCTTGGCTGTGACGGTGTCGGCGGTTCAAACCGCGCCCAATGGTGCTACAAGCCCTTTGAAGACCTGATTCAAAAAGCCAAGGTGGTTGCTGATCCTGCCGAACGGACCAAGCTTTATGAGCAGGCCCAGATCGTTTTTAAAGAGCAGGCCCCATGGGCAACAATTGCTCACTCGGTGGTTTTTAAACCACTGAGTAAAAATGTTGTGAATTTCAAAATCGATCCTTTTGGTGGGCACGTTTTTTACGGAGTTGATTTGAAATAATTCGCGGCAAGTGTTATCTCTGGCCGGGAAGGAAATTATTCCTTCCCGGCTTTTTTTGTGTGCGTGGTAAATATCTTCTATGTTTAATTTCTTGCTTAGGAGGATTGGCGTGGTTATCCCGACTTTTATCGGGGTGACTTTGCTGACCTTTTCTCTGATTCGCCTGATTCCAGGAGACCCGGTCGAATTGATGGCCGGTGAACGCGGGGTTGATCCGGTTCGCCATGCCGAGCTGTTAGCTCAAATGGGTCTCGACAAGCCTTTATTGGTGCAGTACTGGAATTATCTGACGGGAATTTTTCAGGGTGATCTGGGCACTTCGATAGTCACTCGAGAGCCGGTTATCCGGGAGTTTTTTACCCTCTTTCCAGCAACCCTGGAGTTGAGTCTCTGTGCCATTATCATTGCGGTTGCGATAGGTCTTCCTGCAGGAATTATTGCGGCGGTAAGACGCGGCAAGCTGACCGATTATACCGTGATGGGGTTATCCCTGACAGGTTATTCGATGCCGATCTTCTGGTGGGGTTTGCTGCTGATTCTTCTCTTTTCGGTCGGTTTGGGTTGGACGCCAGTTTCGGGCCGAATCTCTGCTATGTTCTGGGTCGATGAAGTGACCGGGTTTATGGTGATAGATGCCTTTCTCTCCGGTGAGCCCGGTGCTTTGACTTCGGCGCTAAGCCATCTGATTCTGCCATCAATTGTCCTGGCAACGATCCCTCTGGCAGTTATTGCCCGGATGACACGCTCATCAATGTTAGAAGTTTTGCGTGAAGATTATGTTCAGGTGGCCCGGGCTAAAGGATTGTCCATGCCATTGGTTGTTTGTATCCATGCCCTGAGAAATGCGTTAATACCGGTCATCACGGTCATTGGTTTACAAGTTGGAGTACTGATGGCGGGGGCAATTCTGACAGAGACGATTTTTTCCTGGCCAGGAGTTGGTAAGTGGATGCTTGATTCTATTTATCGGCGTGACTATCCCTCGGTACAGGGGGGAATTCTGTTGATTGCCTGCCTGGTGATTATTGTTAATCTCACGGTTGATATTCTCTACGGTGTGGTTAATCCACGTATCCGTCATAACCGCTAAGGGGGTTAAAAATGAATAGTCAAGCCCAAATAGCGGTTGTCGATGAGTTGGCTCCTCCTGGCCCATTTCGGGAATTCTGGAATTATTTTTGTGGTAACCGCGGTGCGTTGATCGGCTTTGGTGTCATTGTGGTGGTTCTTCTGGCAGCGCTGTTTGCTAACTTTCTGACTCCGCATTCACCCTATGAACAATACCGTGATTATATTTTGACTCCCCCCGCTTGGCAGGATGGTGGTCTCTGGCGGTTTCCTCTCGGAACCGATGAGGTTGGACGCGATGTTTTGACCCGACTGATTTATGGGGGCCGGCTGTCATTATTTATCGGCATGATGGTTGTTACCCTCTCATTGATGCTTGGAACCCTGATTGGTCTGGTATCTGGCTATGCCAGAGGGATAACCGATACCCTGATTATGCGCGCCATGGATATTATTATGGCATTGCCAAGTCTGCTATTGGCTCTGGCTATTGTGACGATCCTTGGGCCCGGTTTGATTAATGCCTCCATTGCTATTGCGGTCACCTATTTGCCTCATTATGTCCGCATTACTCGTGCTTCGGTGATTGGAGAAACCTCCAAGGATTATGTCATTGCTTCTAAAGTCAGTGGTGCCGGAGTCTTTCGGCTGATTTTTATTACCATTCTGCCAAACTGTATGGCGCCGTTAATTGTTCAGGCATCGCTTGGATTTTCAAATGCGATCCTTGATGCAGCTGCGCTTGGGTTTATCGGACTGGGAGCACAACCACCGAGTCCTGAATGGGGATCGATGTTGGCCAACGCCCTGGAATTTATCCAGCGCGCCTGGTGGGTTGTGACCTTCCCCGGGCTGATGATTTTAGTGACGGTTCTGGCTTTTAATCTGATGGGTGATGGTTTGCGTGATGCGTTGGATCCAAAGATGAAATTATAGTGGTGGCTTAGCAGAATTACGCCCTGCTGCGTTATGGTGACTTTCCAGACTCTTGACATACTTGGTGTATGCCTTTAACCCTGAAAAGACACCAAGCCTCGTAGGACAAAATTCTGCGTTGCCATGTGGCTTGTCGTGGGAACTGAGAGAATATCATTGATGGCACTATTACATATAGAAGATCTGACGGTTGAATTTGGCACCGAAAAAAGCCCTTTTAGAGCTGTTGATAATGTCTTCCTTGAGATCGAAAAGGGCGAAGTTCTGGGGATTGTTGGTGAGTCCGGTTCTGGAAAATCCGTGACTGCCAAAGCGGTTATGGGGCTGATTGATTGGCCGGGTCGGGTGACGGCTGAAAAGCTGGAATTTGACGGACAAGACTTGCAATCCATGCAGGATAAGCAGCGCAGAAAAATTACTGGACGTGATATTGCCATGATTTTTCAGGAGCCGATGACCAGTTTAAACCCATGCTTTACTACCGGTTTTCAGATTGCCGAAGCTCTTAAAATTCACGAAGGGGGAAGCCGCTCTGAGCGCCATTCCCGTGCCTTGGAGTTGCTGGAACAGGTTGGCATTCCTGACCCAAATGCGCGCCTTAAAGCGTTTCCGCATCAGCTTTCCGGGGGGATGAGCCAACGGGTCATGATTGCCATGGCGATTGCCTGCAATCCCCGCTTGTTGATTGCTGATGAGCCGACAACAGCCCTCGATGTGACCATCCAGGCGCAAATTCTTGACCTGCTGCTTAATCTGCAGAAACAGCGGCAGATGGCCTTGATTTTGATTACCCATGATTTGGCATTGGTTGCCGAAGCCGCTCAACGGATCGTAGTCATGTATGCTGGACAGGTGGTTGAAACGGGTCCAGTCCCCGAAATTTTTGAAACGCCACGGCATCCCTATACTGCTGCTTTACTCGAAGCTCTGCCCGAACGTTCAATTGGTGCAACACGGCTGAAGACTATCCCCGGAGTTGTTCCAGGGCAGTTTGACCGCCCCACAGGATGTCTGTTGAATCCGCGTTGTGAGTTTGCAACGGAACGGTGTCGGCGTGAGATTCCGCTACTTCAAACTGATGCCGACGGTCGCCAGGTTCGTTGTCATACGCCGTTGGATAGAGAAGGAAAACCACAGCAATGAGTTCTCAGGATCTGATTCTTGAAGCCCGGGATCTAACCCGCTATTACAAGGTCTCTCAGGGACCATTCAAGCCCGCGGCAACTGTCAAGGCTCTCGATGAAGTCAGCTTTGAGGTTGAAGCGGGGAAAACTCTCGCGGTTGTCGGCGAGTCGGGCTGTGGCAAGTCAACTCTGGCGCGCCAGTTAACCATGATTGAGCGTCCGACCAGTGGTGAATTGAAGTTTGATGGGTTTGATCTGGCTAACGATTCAGATCATGAACTGAAAACCGCTCGCCAGCGGGTGCAGATGATTTTTCAGAACCCTTATGGCTCTCTTAATCCCAGGAAAAAAATCGGCACAATCATTGGAGAACCACTGGTCATCAACAGTAATCTGGCGAAAGCAGAAGTCGAAGAGCGGGTTCGTAGTATTATGACCAAGGTGGGTTTACGTCCAGAGCATTACAATCGCTATCCGCACATGTTTTCAGGTGGGCAGCGGCAGCGGATTGCCATTGCCAGGGCACTGATGCTGGAGCCAAAACTGGTGGTGGCAGATGAGCCGGTTTCGGCACTGGATGTTTCAGTTCAAGCCCAGGTCTTGAATCTCCTCAAGGATCTGCAACAGGAGATGACACTGGCGTTTGTGTTTATCGCCCACGATCTGTCGGTGGTCCGTTATATTGCCGACAAGGTGATGGTGATGTATTTAGGTAGGATTGCCGAATATGGTCAATCAGAACTAATTTTTTCCAGACCCCGACATCCCTACACCCAGGCGTTGTTGGCATCAACCCCACATCTGAAAATGGAAAACCGTAAAGAACGGATTATTCTTTCCGGTGAAATACCCTCCCCACTGGCTCCACCTTCAGGCTGTGTTTTTCATACCCGTTGTCCCTTTGCGAGGCCCCAGTGTGCCGAACAGGTACCGGACGTGGAAGAGTTTGATGGGCGCCTCACCTCTTGCCTGCGTGCAGCTGAAATTGCAGCTGAGCAGGACCGTTCTCAGGGTTAAAAAATCGATAAAGTCGATTTGCTGATGAGTCGTGTACCTGCCCCCCGCATAAGGTCATTAATCTTTCAGCAAACCAGTTTCCCCAGGCTGTGATTATTTAAAACCTGTCTCGTCAGTTTGCGAATCTGGTTTTCATGCTCCATGCTGAGTGCTTTTTGCAGGGTTTGCTCGGCAACCTTGACCGGTAATGTGCGGATCAGCCACTTGATTTTCGGTAGGCTGTAGGCGTTCATGCTCAGGGTTTCAATTCTCATCCCCAGAAGGAGAATAACTGCCAGGGGATCAGCAGCCATTTCACCACACAGACTGACCGGTAGACCGATGCTGCAACATTGCTGGACGATCCGGAAGATTTCCTGCACCACTGCCGGGTGTAAATTATCGAACAGATGTGATACCCGCGCGTTGTTGCGGTCCAAAGCGAGAAGATACTGGGTCAGATCGTTTGATCCGATGGAGACGAAATTAATGCGGCTGGCAAAAAATCGGAGCAGATTCACTGCGGCAGGAACCTCAACCATGATGCCCACCGGAGGTCGCTGTACCTGATATCCTTCAGCTTTCAGCTGTTCTCGGGCATCTTCAAGCAAAAGATTAAAGGTATCGAGTTCATCGACCCGACTGACCATCGGTAAAAGGATCCGCAGATTATTCAGGCCTTCTGCCGCGCGCAGCATCGCCCGGATCTGAGTCATGAAGATGGGTCGGTTATCTAGGGAAAAGCGGATCCCTCGCCAGCCCAGGGATGGGTTCTCTTCGTTGAAATGGTAATAGGGGAGAACCTTATCGCCACCGATATCAAGAGTGCGAAGAGTGACAGGTTTACCGGCATAAGCGCTCAGGACGTGACGATAAATCTGCTTCTGTTCTTCTTCCGTAGGAAAATTTTCATGTTCCATGAAGGGGATTTCCGAGCGATATAGACCGATCCCTTCCGCTCCACGCTTCAATCCGGGAGAAACATCAGCCATCAGCCCAGTATTGGCAAAGAGCCTGATTCTATGGCCATCCGGGGTGACTGCCGGAAGCTCTTTCAGCTCTTCCAGCCCTTCAAATAAAAGCCGTTCATTGTTGGCGAGTTGCTGAAATTCCTCAACAACGGCAGGCAGTGGATTCAGAATGACCTGCCCCTGGTGGCCGTCTAAAATGGCCGGAACCCCGGCTATTAAATTTTTGATTTTGCCGGTCCCCATAACCGCCGGAAGGCCGAGAGCATTGGCCAGAACCGCAGTATGAGAGAGGCTTGATCCGGATTGGCAGAGGATGCCAACCAGTTGTTCACGTTTGTAGCGGGCAATGTCGGAAATGCTGATCAAATCGCCGGTGAGAATCAGGTTCTGATCCTGGCTGGTCACTGTTTTGTGACCGCGCAGTTTGGAATAGAGTTTGTTGCCGATATTCCACATGTCTTCGGCCCGCGAGCGCAGGTAGGAATCCTCCATGTTTTCAAAGAGTGTCGAGTATTGGAGAATGGTACTGCGTAAAGCTCCAGGAGCCCAATTTCCCTGGCGAATGTTGTGCTCAACACCCTGGCTTAATTCCTTGCTGTCGAGCAGCATTTCATAAAACGAAAAAATAGCGACCACATCTCCCGGCAGATCGCCTTTCAAAGAGTAAGTCTCTTGCTTGAGTTCATCGCGGCATTCAGATAGAGCAGCACGGAATCTATCGATTTCCAGTTCAGTATCAACAGATTCTTGATCAACAACCTGCTTAAGGTCATTCTCTATCAACAGATGAATGGTTCCAATGCCAATTCCGCTGGCTCCCTTGATACCTATGATTCGTTGTGTTGTTGCGCTGTCTTGCTCAGGGGTTTCCCCCGAAAAATGGCTCTGACCTAGGGACAAGCTGGGCGCCAATTGTGCCGCGATGGTGACCAGAAACGCTTCTTCATCATCGGTGAATTTTCTGCGTTGGCGTTCCTGCACCACCAGAACACCGATATGGCGACGCAAGTGCACTAGGGGAACTCCGAGAAAAGCCTGATATTCTTCTTCACGAGTTTCTGGAAAATAACGGTATCCGGGATGCTGCGCCGCGTCCTCAAGGTTCAATGGGTGACTGCTGCGAGCGATACTGCCAACTAACCCTTCTCCTTCGGCTAATCTGACTTGGCCTACGGCGGTTGGATCAAGACCGTCGGTTGCTGCTAATGTAAGAACTCCCTGGGCATCGGCAATGAAAAGACTGCAGACACTCACCTGCATCGCTGCACGCACAGCAGAGACGATATAATCCATCTGTTTTGCTGGGGAGGCTGCAGTTGCTGCTTCCTGGACAATCTTCTTCAGCAGAAGGAGTGAATTATCCATCACCAGTCTCGCTGCTTTTCATTTATTCCCCTTCGCCATCACTCCGCCTCCGCAGGCTTGCCCGCAAGTGGGCGTTCCAGACCAATGATCCCACCGCAGGTGAAAGTGGTCAGTAAGCCGATCCAGCTGAGTGGTGCAATGGACAGGTCAAGTTGGCTCAGTATGTTTAAAGTCATGGCGGATCCATTTTAGCAAAGAGTTTGGCGTAAAGCAGCTGACGATTGGCACGGTAAACAACTTCACTCGAGAAAAGTACCGACCCAGAGCCCTTTGAAAAAGTGTCGGGCGTTGTTTCCCAGGGCGCGGCTGTCATATCCCCCTTCCTGTACCACCAGAGTCGGAAGATGCAGTTCTCCCAGGAGCTTGCCATTGGCAAAGAAATCTTCGCCATTAAGGCTCCAGGTCCCGGTCGGATCTCCTTTAGCGGTGTCCAGACCAAGGGCGATGACGAGGAAGTGTGGCTTGAACTTTTTAATCCGTTGCAGTGCTTGCGACAGGATTTTCCGGTAGCCTGGGCCGTCAAGGTCCTCTGGGAGCGGGTAGTTCTGATTGTAACCAAGTCCCGACCCTTCTCCGAGTTCGTCGTCAAACCCGTTGAAATACGGGTAGGCAAACCGCGGATGACCGTGAATGGAGAGAGTGAAGACGTCGGCGCGCTGATAAAAGATATCCTGCGTTCCGTTACCATGGTGGTAGTCGATATCGAGGATTGCCACCCGTCCATATTCAGAGAGCAGTTCAGCGGCCATCGCGGTTGAGTTGAAATAGCAGAAGCCGCCATAGGCTTTGCGCTCGGCATGGTGTCCCGGAGGACGGACTAATGCGTAGGCAAGGCGCTGTTTTGCCAACAGGCTGCTAGCCGCAGTCAGGGCGCAGTCGACAGCTCTCCTGGTTGCGGGATAGGCATTAGCGGTCAGTGGGGTAAAGGTGTCGATGCAGTAATAGCCAGCACGAATCGCACGATCAACCGGAGGTCGGGCCTGATTGCGGATCGGAAAGACATAGGGATAGACGGCCTTGCCGGCTGGGAGCCCAAGGCAGACCGCTTTTAGATAGCTGATGAAACCCGGATCGTGAACCCGCTTGAGGAACTTTTCAGGGTAGCTTTGTACCTTGACTTCGCGGAACATCCCAGTTGGTTGCAATTTGCGCATAATCGAGCGAATGCGCACCGGAGCCTCAACATATCCACGCTCACGAATATGATGAATATCGTGCTGATCGTTGACTACAAGCAGGATCTGTTCGTCTTCAGGAAGGCTTCCTGTGTGTGGTGATTTGAACTGTTCAGGGCTCAGGTAGCGTGCTGGGCGAAGGCGAACCGGGTCATCCGCAAAGGATTCAACGACCATTTTCACATAGTCTGGCGAGCATTGTTGCCGGTATTTCCGTTCGAGAATTATCCGAACAATGTTACGGGCATCTTCCCGTGCCAGTGGCTGTTTGTTACCAAGGGGGTCGTAGACCAGATAGGGGGGGCTGTCATCCCCCGGAGTGACAGGGGTTTCATAGCCGGTCCCGGCAATCGGCAGGGCGCCATACTGTTCATAAAATTTCAGTCGGGCGCGGTTCTGGGCCCGATGTTTGGAATCCTTGCAAAGAGCCGGGTCATCCGGCAGGCATTCGAAAAAAATCCCCCGACTGTTCCAGGTTGCTGCGTCAGCCCGCAAGCGCTCATAAAGGGCACCGCCAACACCGCGTCCGGTCATGTTGGTTGCTGCTGAGATGTAATCGAGGTAGTCAAAACCAAGCTCCGGTTCCCGCAGCAGCAGGGCAAAGCCTTTGACCCCGCCGCGAGCTCCTTCGGCAACATACATAACAGCTCGAAAACCGTGCTTGACCGGATTCTCCAGCTGCTGCGGGAGCTTTTTGATATCCTTTTCACTCAAGTCCGGAAACTGCTGACGCAGAATTTCCTGAACCTGTTCCATTATTTGCTGATCGGAGGCCAGCCGGGTATCAAAAAGCCGTCGAATACGAAACATGAGAGTCCTCCGCAAGTCCTGCTTAACCAGCCAGGTCCAGCTGCCACTCCAACGCGTCCGCCGGTTCGGCCGGCTCTGCGTTGGTGTAATGATAGGTATCACCGAGATAGTTTTTCAGCACTACATCGCTGCCGAGC
>JAPHSA010000125.1 GCA_026193235.1 Deltaproteobacteria bacterium
ACCTATTGGGTCTGGGAACACGAAGAGGTGAAGAGCCAGAGCCTCCTGCTAAAAGATCAACAGGACTGCCGTAAACTAGCCCGCCAGGAAGCGGATCAGGTTAATTATTTCTTTCGTTACACTGATTTTCCGTTTTACTGGCCATACTATGATCGCCAAAGCTTCCACCGACCCTATTGGGGCTGGAACAACCATTATCGCTTTCTGCGCTGGCAGGATGATTACGACAGGTTTTTTCATCTTTGCATGAGGGCCAAAGGCTGGAGGTTAAGCAAGAAGGTGATTGAAGCTGGTAAAGAGTCTGAATCAACCCACATTTCTGAATAAACTCTGCGCTAGCCCCTTGCCTGGGGTCAACAACATCCTTATAGTGATACTGTAAAATACTTTATCCGTCCCACAGATGAGGTCAATCGTGCGTATTGCAGGAAACTCTAGTGCTTCCGTACCCAGTACGGCAACACTGAATAATAGAAAGGTGCAGCAGCAACAAGTCCTTCAAGCCAGGGACAGTTACACCCGAAACGCGGCCTTCGCACAGGTCATTGATGCGGAATACGTCGAATTCTATACTCCCGGGAAAACGGCATTTACCCAGGAACGACAAAAGCTTGATCTCTCGCTGGCACCGGAACCTGCAGAAATCGGTAACTCTGCCAAAAATCCTTCCTTGAGCAATACCCGGAGCAACCGCTATCAAACACCATCACTGGATACCCCACCACCGGGCACCTATCTCAACGTTTTTGCCTGAATCGAAAAACCAGAGAATCACCCCTTTAAGCGTTGTAAAACCTGCTTCATATCTTCCCAGACATCTCTTTTGCCTGCCGGACTTCGTAAGAGATAGGCCGGATGAAAGGTCGGCATCAGCGGAATCCCTTCGTATTCATGCCAGTGCCCACGCACGCGGCTAATGGGGTCCTTTGTATGTAATAATGTCTGGGTCGCAAAACGCCCCAGAGTAATAATCACTTGCGGCTTAATTACACTTAACTGCTGCTTGAGAAAAGGTTCACAGCAGGCAATTTCATCCGCTTGCGGGTCACGGTTGTGCGGGGGGCGACACTTGATAACATTGCAGATATACACCGCCTCCCGACTTAACTGCATGGCAAAGAGAATTTTCTCCAGTAAGCGGCCAGCCTCACCAACAAAAGGGACACCCGTTTCATCCTCTTCACGTCCCGGGGCTTCACCGACGAGAACCAGATCAGCCTGGGGATTCCCGGCCCCAAAAACAATATTTTTCCGCTCGGCGCTTAAAGGGCAGAGTGTACATCCTTGGATCTGGGACGCAAGGTTTTCTAAAGTTCCCGGGGATTTTTGTGACACCCCAACCGGCTCAGGCTGCCCTAATGGCAGTGGTGAAAATGCACTCAAAGGGGGGACCGATTCAAAACCCCAATGCTGCAAATCTGTTAAAATTGCACGACCTTGCGAGATTAATTCATGGCATTCGTGATATAATTTTTTAGTCATTTAGTTGAACCTTCAGGCCAACAGCCTTGCTCATTGCCAATACCGGAGGCGGTTTGATGCGCCTTGTTATTTTATTTTTGTTGCTGTTTTTCATTCCCACTGATGCCCTTGCCTGGGGTGCAGGTGTCCATCTAGGTCTGGGTCTGCGCCTGCTCGCTGCGCCAGAAGCCCTTCCCATTGCGCTGCAATCGTTATTGGCTGCACAGCAATTGGATTTTCTTTACGGCTGCATTGCTGCAGACATTATTCTGGGTAAAAAGCATACTCATCATCTGGAGCATTGTCACAACTGGCGCGTTGGACTCAAAGTGCTGGAACTGGCCAAACAGAAAGGCCCCGCTGCTGAGGCCTGCGCTCACGGCTACCTGGCTCATCTGGCCGCTGACACCATTGCCCACAATTATTTTGTGCCTTACAAGCTGGCGCTGACCTATAATACGACCATGCTGAATCATGCGTACTGGGAAATCCGTGCCGATCTCGGAGTGCGCAAGGAAACCTGGGAGACCGCTCAGCTGTTGGCGAAGCGCGACAACCGACAACTCGATCTCATGCTCAGTCAAACGCTGTCCGACACAATTTTTTCCTTTGGTACCAATAAACAGATCTTCAACTCGATGATGCTGGTCAGCCGCTTGCGCCGCTGGCGCAAGCTGATCAACTCGATGGCGAAACGTTCAAAGTGGGCGTTCGACAAGGAAGAACATAACGAATACATGGCCATGGGTCTGGAAGCCGTCACCGGCATTCTCAGTGACAAAAACAGTCGTTACTGGAATGCCGATCCTACCGGCGACCGCGCACTGACAGCAGCAACTCTCATCCGCAAAAATCTCAACCATCTCTGGATCAATGGTAAACTGCATCAGGAAGATGCGGACCTGATTCTCAAAGAGCTGCGTAACCGCTTAAAACTTGGGATTACCAACCCGGATGAAATCTTGCCCCTGTTTACCGTCCTTTGACCTTCCAGAGCATAGCCACCCGGTTCAGCAACTGCTGTGCGACCATCTGTTTACTCATCTTTTCAAGAGACTCAACACGCCCGTCAGCGTGGAGCAGACGAACGATGTTGGTATCCGTATCAAAGCCAGCGCCCGGGTCAGTCACGTTATTGGCAACAATGATATCGAGATTTTTCTTTTCCAACTTTTCGGCGGCATGAGCCAGTAGCCGTTCTGTTTCCGCAGCAAAACCGACGAGAATTTGCCCGGCTTTCTTCTGTCCCAACTCGGCAAGAATGTCCGGATTCCTTTCCAGGTTCAAGCTTAACCTGTCAGCCGTTTTTTTCATTTTCTGGACAGAACGATCAGCAGAGCGATAATCCGCGACTGCTGCCGCTTTAATGACAACATCCGTATTGTCGTAATGCTCAAGGACTGCTGCACGCATTTCTTCGGCTGAGCAGACCGGGATACAGTGTACGCCAACGGGAACGGTCAAACAGGTCGGCCCGGAAACCAGGAGCACCTGAGCACCACGTTGTTGAGCGACTTTGGCGATGGCAAACCCCATTTTCCCGGATGAGTAATTGGAGACGTAGCGAACCGGGTCAATCTCTTCACGGGTTGGTCCGGCAGTCACGAGAATCTGACATCCCAGCAGATCCTTCGGCGTCAACATGGATTCAACGGCGGTGAAGATGACCTCTGGATCGGGTAATTTCCCCTTTCCGTTCCAGCCGCACGCCAGAGAGCCGGAGACTGGCTCAAGAATATGGTAGCCCTGCTCTGCCAGATACTTTTCATTGCGCTGATAGATCGGATTTTCATACATATTGGTGTTCATTGCTGGAACGATCAACACCGGAGACTTGGTCGCCATAACACTGGTGGTCAAGAGATCATCAGCCAACCCCTGAGCGATCTTGCCAATAAGATTTGCGGTCGCTGGAACCAGAATAAAGAGATCCGCACGATCAGCGAGTGCGATATGTCCGATTTCCTGTTCCTGATAAAGATTGAACAAGTCGGTATTAACCGGATTGCCGGACAGAGTCTGAAACGTCAGTGGGGCGACAAATTCCTGGGCATTCTTTGTCATAATGATATGAACGTCAGCCCCGGCCTTGGTCAGCAGTCTGAGCAACTCAACCGCCTTATAGACGGCGATGCCGCCACTGACTCCCAGAACGATACTTTTCCCCTGCAACATGGTGCACCTCACTGCAAAAATGGGTTATGTTGCTTTTCCTGACCAATCGTTGTCATCGGACCATGGCCAGGATAAACCCGGGTCGACTCGGGCAAGACAAGGAGTTTTTGCCTGATCTTCTCGATCAAGAGCTGATGATCACCGCCGGGCAGATCTGTGCGCCCGATGGAACCGGCAAACAACGTATCGCCAACAATGAGAGCATCACCGACATGGAGGCAGATTCCCCCGGGAGAATGTCCCGGCGTATGCATCACCCGGAATTTCAACTCACCAAGTTGGAGAATGTCGCCATCTGCCAGCGTCTTCGTCGGCGGCGGCGACGCCTCAGCGCTTAACCCAAAAGCAGCCGCATGCTCCCCGGCTCGTTCCAGCAAGGGGGCGTCAGCACTGTGAATCATCAATTCCGCTTCCGTTGCCGCCAGGAGTTGGCGGTTCCCGCCAATATGATCAAAATGGCCATGGGTATTGATGACCCATTCGAGCACAAGCTGCTCTTGATCAAGCAGTGCCAAGATCCGGTCAACATCACCGCCCGGGTCAATGACAGCCGCCTTACGGGTGGTTTCACAGCCAACGATATAACAATTCACTTCCAGAGGGCCAGTTGCTAATCTTTTAAGTATCAAGAGGATTCCCCTTTGTCCGTCACCACGGAAAACAGATCAAAATCCTTCTCTTTCAGCTGTTCGGCCAGAGTCGCCCCAAGCGGCTTATTGTAGTTTTGCCGTTCTCCCCGCGGACTTCGTTCTTTCAGCTGCGTTTGCCTGCGAGCTGAATCCCTAGGATCAGCTTCCAATCTGGGTGGCACCGGTTCCGCTGATGTCGACCCTTTGTAGAAATAACGGTCATAAAGCCGATGATAACTGGTCCAGTTGCCCTCCTTGTTCGGCTCTTTCTCGATATGAGACAAAACTCCGTTAATCTTTGAATCCAGATCATCAATAAAATTCAACACGACAGCTTCGAGAAATTTTGGCCTTTTCGGTGACCCGAACTCATACTGGCCATGATGAGAAAGCAACAGATGCTTGATCATGGTCGCTAATTCTTTCGGGAACCCTGGCAGAGTGCGGACACGGTCCTCAATCATCTGGACACCGATGACAATATGCCCGAGCAGTTTACCTTCATCGGTATAATCAAAGGAACGCTGATAAGACAGCTCAGCAACCTTGCCGACATCATGCAGCAGGGTTCCGGCAATGAGCAGGTCGCGATTAATCTGCGGGTAACGGCTAGACAGGTCACATGCCAGAGCGGAAACCGCCAGGGAATGCTCCAGCAACCCACCGATGTAAACATGATGCATCCCTTTGGCGGCGGGGGCCTTACTGTACAGGGCAAAAAATTCAGGATCATCAAAAAACGCCCGCAAGAGGGCTTCCACAGGCGGATCGGTTAAAGAATCGAGCAGGGCATCCAGCTCCTGCCGCATTTCCGCCGTCGAACGCTGTGACACCGGCAAGAAATCAGCTAGGTCAACTGCCTCTTCTGGGATTCTATTCAAATCCTGAATCACCAGCTGCATTTTCCCCAGGTAGACACTGGCTTTACCATGCACCTGGATGAAGGTATCTTTGTCAAACCTGGCTGACAACTGATCGACACGATCCCAGATCCGTCCCTCCACTTCCCCGGAGCGGTCCATCAACTTTAATGTCATATAAGGTTTGCCGTTCTTGGCCATCGCGGTCGTTTTTTCTCTCACGAGAAATGTTGAATCAACAATTTGGCGTTCCTGAATCTGATTGACATAGATATTTTTCACAAAACCCTCTTTTTTTAACATTCCTGCGAACGTTGGATAATATTTTCCGCAACTCTCAACCCATCGAGAGCCGCACTCATAATGCCCCCGGCATAGCCGGCTCCCTCGCCGACGGGGAACAAACCGTTGAGACTTATCGATTCACCAGACTGATCACGCACAATTCTAACAGGTGATGAAGTTCGTGTCTCTACGCCGATGAGAGTGGCTTCCGGCCCCACAAATCCGCGCATGCGCTGGTTGAACACCGGGAGTGCTCGGCGCAGACTGGCATCAACAAAATCAGGCAGACATTGTTTCAAATCAGCGTGCGCAACCGGAGGCCGGCAGGAAGACTCTAGCCGCCCACCTTTTCCCGTTAAATATTCCAGCAGTGGTTGCGCCGGGGCATGCCAGTTTGCACCACCGGTCAGATATGCGGCATGTTCCCATTGACGCTGAAAACGAAGCCCCGCCAGAGCACCAGGGTCAGGAAAATCAGCGGGTGTGACGCTGACGACCAGAGCACTGTTCGACCAGGGTGTATCCCGGCGAAAATCGCTCATTCCGTTGACGACAAGACCTTCAGGCTCAGATGCAGCGTTAACAACCCAGCCTCCGGGGCACATACAGAAGGAATAGACACCGCGACCGGTTTCTGGATCGTTCCAGGCCAAACGATAATCGGCCGCCGCTAGCTGCGGATGCCCCTTCATACCGTACTGAATCTGATTAATCAGTTCAAGGGGATGTTCAACCCGAACACCAACGGCGAAAGCTTTCTGTTCCAGTGAAATCTGGTTGGTGGCCAGCATCCGGTAAGTATCTCGGGCGCTATGGCCCGTTGCCAGAATTAAATGATCGCAGACAATCGCTTCGGCATTGTTGATAATCCCTGCCGCCACCTGACCTTTATGTGTTTCCAGCCCGCTCAATCGGCTTGAAAACCTGATCTGAGTTCCCAAGGAGAGAAGATGCTCTCTAAATTTAATCAGGACACGTCGCAAGCGGTCGGACCCGATATGCGGTTTCGCCTGCCAGAGAATGTCGATCGGAGCGCCAAATTCAACAAGCCGCTCCAGAATAGTCCGGGTTGCCGGATGATTTAACCGACAGGTTAACTTCCCGTCCGAAAAAGTTCCTGCTCCCCCCTCTCCGAATTGAATATTACTGTCGCTGTTTAAGGCTCCTCCAGCCCAGAAACTCTTGACATCCCGCAGGCGCTCAGCAACCGCTCGCCCACGCTCAACCAAGGTGACCTGCGCACCCGCCTCCGCCAGAACCAAAGCACTGAAAAGACCCGCCGGGCCCATACCGACAATCAAAACCTCAGGCATCGCTTTTAGCCGAGGAATTAGGTAAGTAAGTGTTTTCGGGGTTTTCGTCAAGGTCGGCAGATGCTGATTCTGCGCGAACACAGCGGCTTCATCAGAACAGACAAAATCTACGCTGTAGACCCTTAAAACATCCGCTTTACGTCGCGCATCAATGCCTTTGCGCACAATCGACCAGGACGTTATCTGAGCGACATCAAAAGACAGTAGAGTTGCAATCTTATCTGGCAGCAGACTTTCGTCTTCATCAAGATGAAGAGCTATCTCGCGGAGTCTCAAGGCCATTGATTCAGTGAATCGATTCCGGCAACAACGGCAATTCAAGCAAAAAGCTGGCGCCCTGGCCAGGAGTACTTTCAACTTTTATTTTTCCGCCACAGCTATTGATAATGCGTAAAACCACGGACAGACCGAATCCGGTCCCCTTTTCCTTCGTCGTAAAAAATGGATCAAAAACACGCTGAATGTTTTCTTGGGGGATTCCCGGACCGCTGTCGGAAATCATCACGAACAACCTTTCCGCATCGGAACGCAGAGAAATTTCCAATCTTCCGCCGTCTGGCATTTCATGAAGTGCATTACTGATCAGGTTGGTAAATATCTGCTCCATTTCCAGCATATCCGCTTGAATTGACGGGACCGGGCTCTCAAGGTCAAGGACAAGCTCAACCTGCTGGGCCTTGATCAAAGGTTGAGACAAGGTCACAACCTTATGGATAATTTCCGTTAAGTTGATCCGGTGATTGGCCTTATCATCACTGCGACTAGAAGCAAGCATCTGCACAAGAATACTGTCAATACGTTCAACTTCCTGGGTTATTCTCTCGACGTAATCTCTATTTTCCGTACCGATACCATCAGCAGACAGCAAGATTTGAGCAAACAAGCTGATCGAATTGAGTGGGTTACGGATTTCATGAGCCATCCCCGCAGAAATGTGCCCAAGGGATGCCAGCTTCGCTGATTGGATGATTTCCTTGTGGGCTTGTTCCAGTTCGAAGCTTTTCTGGCGCACGCGTTTCTCCAATTCGGTATTCCATTCATTGATTTCATGTTGTAAAAGCTCACGTTCTTGAATCAATTTACGATTTTCCATTTCAATCTGTCGGCGCGCCAGGACGTTATCTATTCGTTCTTGCAGACTATGGCTGAGAAAAGGTTTTTGCAGATAATCTATGGCGCCAGCTTTCATCACTTCGACGGCGACTTCTTCACTTCCTTTCCCTGTGAACATGATCACATAGGTGTCAGGATAGTGCTGACGAATTTGTTTCAAGGCGTCCAGGCCATTCATGACCGGCATCATGTAATCGAGTAAAACAAGTGCGGGCTGATGCACAGAAACCATCTGCAGACACTCTTGGCCATTACGGGCATTGAAGACATTAAACCCGCGTTTTTTTAATAACAGGGTCGCCAGTTCAACAATAACCTCCTCATCGTCAGCTATCAGGATTTTTTCACCAGAAAAACGGCTCAGGCGCTGTTGCATATAATTAGTCCGCTGTTGTAAAGCAAGACAGCTGCATACAGATTTTCAAACTTGCAGCAGCCCACAGATATGGAGGATTTATTAACAATACAGGATACTTCTCTACCGCAACGAGATCAAGTATCTTTCGCTGACGAAGTGAATCGGTGTAAAAAAAAACAGCCAGGTGGCTGTTTTTTTTTACACGGGAGGCCCGCTGTTAGGCGGAGTCCTCCTCCAACCTGACAGTCAGAACCGGGACAGGAGATTTGCGCACAACCTTTTCGGCGGTGCTGCCAAAAAGAACATGGTCTAATCCGGTGCGCCCGTGGGTGCCCAAGACAATTAAATCAGCTGATTTTTCTTCTGCCTGCTGGATAATCTGCTCATAGGGTAGCCCCGGTACGATCAAACACTCAAAATTCTCAAAAGTGGTCAAGTTACGGCGGCAAAAACTTTCCATCATTTTTTTTGCCCCCTCCTCAATTTCTTCTTCAAGTTTTTCAAAAGAGATGTGCGGCACATAGAATCCACGCAAATCGACAGGTTCGTTGATAACATGGAGAACCAATAACCGGGCGGAAAACCGGATGGCCATTGCCAGAGCCATTTGAAAAGCGTTATCGGAACTATCAGAAAAATCTACTGCCACCAAAACTGTCGAGAAATCTTTCATGGTCGCCTCCTTTTAGTGTGCTGCCGTAGATCCCTTCAACGGATTTACATGCTTATTCGGCTGATCAAAAATTCGGTTGATCACGGTTTTCAGATCATGCAATCTCACCGGCTTATTTAGGTATTCAAAAGCACCGAGATTCATCGCTTCCAAATAACTCGCGACACCCCCATATGCCGTCAGCATAATGACCTTCACCTGGGGAAAAGACTGGCTGACTTCGCGGAGAAAAACCAGGCCGTTCATTTCCGGCATTTTGATGTCAGTAATAATCAGATCTGCTGAGTCTTGCTGCATGTGCTCCAAGGCTTCAAAGCCATTGCTTACAGCAGATACCTGATAACCATCTTGCGCAAGGAGCTTTGACAAACCTAATCGGGCATTTTCTTCATCATCAACAATAAGAACTTTTAGCATGCCTGCCTCTGGTAAGAGTTAAAACAAGTGTAGCAGTAGACCACGCCCTGTCAAGCACAGCAAAAGACTCTCAACTTACTGATTTAACGAAGTTATGAGTTAATATTGGAAGAAAAATTCACACAGAGCCTGAGGGTAGCCAAAGTACAAAAAGCTTTTTCAACAGTTGTTCAAAAGCCCGGGTAGACTGACTCCCCAACCGGAGGACGTCCTCATGATTGAGTCCTTGCCGGTTTTTTCCTGCAGCAAGATTGGTAATTAACGAGACCGCTGCGACCTCCAAGCCATAGCGGCGCGCGATAATGGCTTCAGGAATCGTCGACATGGAGACCGCTGCGGCACCTAGAGATTCCAGAGCATTCACTTCAGCTGGAGTCTCATAGCTGGGACCGCTCATCCAGGCCAATATACCTCTCTGAAGTTGAATCTGCGCCGCTGCGAGCTGAGTGCGCAACTCCGTGTAAAAATCCTGCGCATAAAGCTGACTTAAGTCACTGAATTGCCGCTCAGAACGACCGATCAAGGGGTTCGCCCCGGTAAAATTCAAATGATCGGTGACCAGCATAAAATCGCCCGGTGATAGAAGAGCATCAATCCCCCCGGCAGCGTTGGTCAAGAGAACCCTCTGGCAACCAACTTGCGCGGCCAGACGAACCGGGGCCGTGACCTGCCAGGCATCATAGCCCTCATACAGGTGATAACGTCCGTTGAAGATCAGGACTGAAGTTCCAAAGAGCGTTCCAACATGGATTCGACCACCATGTCCCTTAACTCCCGTGGCGGGAAACCCGCTCAAATGCTCGTAAGGGAGGCTTTTCTGCTGTTCTAGTTTGGTTAAAATTCCTGAAAGACCAGAACCCAGAACTATGGCCAGATGGGGCTGCATGGGGGAAAGGAATAAGTCAAGCTCTTGCGCCGCAGCGCTGATATCATCAAGCAGAGTCATAGATTCAGAAGCTTGTCGATCCGCTGATTAAGCTCATCCGGTTTGAATGATTTACTGATAAAATCGTCCGCCCCGGCACGCAACGCCTTTAAGGCATCATCATCCTGACGATACACCCCGCTGACGCAGAGGATACGGGTATTTTTTAATTTTTCATGCTGGCGAATCTGAGTAATCAGCTTGAGACCACTCACATCCGGAAGATTGATATCGACAATCAGCAGCGCAACATCATCCAGTTGCAACCGCTCCCAGGCGCCTTTGGCCGTGTCAGCAGTCAGCAACTCCGCCTGTCGTTCAGCGAGCAGCTCGAGAAGTAATTCTCTGAAAAAACGCGCATCATCAACAATCAGAATTTTCGGCAGCGCCAAGATTTTCAGGGAATCTGGCGTATTGAAGGCGACCAGAAAGCGATATTGACACTTTGGGCAGGTCGCCTGGAGTGGAGAATGGGAATCAACCAGAACCCTGGTTTGATAGTTTGTCCGACATTTTGGGCATTGAATTTTCACATTGCCTCCCCACTCTCTTCACCAGAGGATTGCAGTGGACATAAAATAAATTCAAGGCTTGGGTAGCGTCCGTAACAGCTCGCTTGATTGATGTCCCAACTCAGATGTTGGCGCAAATTCAATAATCGTGTTCAATTCCTGCACGGCCTCATCCAAGGCGTTTTCTTCAAGCAGAACAACCGCGAGCCGATAGCGGGCCTGAATAAACTGGGGAGCACTCTCGACGGCACGCCGCAAACTCATTAACTCATGGTTAACATCGCCTAAAGCACGGTAGACTTCGCTCTGATGGAAATATGCCTGCGCATAGCGTGGGGCCCGGGCGATGACTTCAGTGTAATAACTCAAGGCAGTCGGGTAGTCGCCTTTTTTATAGTAGGCATACGCCTTACCCGCGATGGCAACATGAGCATTGGTAAACAATAAGTTTTGTGAGGCCTTATCAAAATAATCAATCGCTTTATCCCAGCTCTTCATATCGAGATAAAGTGCAGCAATATTGTTCTGATAGCGCGGATCGCCCGGTGACAGTTCCAACGCCTTCAAATAATGCTGTTCAGCAAGCTTATAGGCTTTTTTCTGTTGATAGGCTTGGGCCAGTGCGACGTGAATAGAACTGTTCTGCGGATCCTGGCGCACCGCAATCAACAGCTCTTTTAATGCCAGCGTCGGATTATTTGCCTGGAGGTGGGCGGTGGCCATCTTGTAATGAACTTCGGACTGTTGACGGTTACGCGCTGCCTCCTGATTGACCGGGGCACAGGCTGTTACTCCGAACAGTAGAAAAACCATAAATAAAACTGCGCTATGCGGCATTACTTTCCTCCAGTGTATTACATTGAGGCCAGAAAACGGCCCAGGCTCTCCAGACTACGAGAGCAATGCTCCTGAAATTCTTTTTCCAGGGCGGGATTGTTTGCTGCTGCAGTATCGGCCACCGGTTGAGCAGCAATTACTGTTTTTTTAGGCGGCTGGAAGATCGGCAGAGCTTTCCAGTAGGACTGTTTTTTATCAGCTGACAATAAATGAAAGTCGGTCTCCGTCAGAACGAATCCCATCGATTCAACAAAGCTGTAACCCTCTTCATAAATCTTTTCAACATCTACCAGAGGTGTTTCGCCAGATTTCGGCACAAAAAAAATGGAGCTCTGATCTTCCATCAAGTAGAAAGCGACAACCACCAGGGTCTTCTGGCCACCGACAATCTGGAAAAGATATGCGCGGCAGAGCTGTGGTGCTCGACCGGCAAAGGCCAACTGGACGCTGCTGGACGCAGCATGAAGATGGGCAATTTTATCCGCTGCGACAGTGAGATTTTTTAGCTGCTTATGCTCGACAAACAAAGTGTCCTCCTAGGGGAGTCAGCCAACCGTAAATACTTTACAGCAGGCATTAAAACACACTTAGTCAATATCAGCAAAATCGGTCAGCAATTTGATTTTCTTGTAGCGATCAGAAATCTCCGCATATTCAATCTCCTTGAGCCGGTTAAGACTGAATTTCTCAACTGTAAATGAGGCCATAACCGTACCAAAAACAGTCGCCTTGCGCATGCTGTGGTCATCCAGATTTCTCGTTGCTGCAAGGTAACCGATAAATCCACCGGCAAAGGTATCACCGGCACCGGTCGGATCGAAAACTTCCTCCAGCGGGTAGGCTGGAGCTGAGAATATCGACCCCTCTCCGAACATCAGCACCCCGTATTCACCGCGCTTGACCACTAATATTCTCGGGCCGTAGCTACGGACAATTTCAGCCGCTTTAACCAGATTGGGTTCATTGGCGAGCTGACGCACTTCGGCCTCATTGATGAGCAGAATATCCACCTTCTCAAGGGTCTTGATCAAGGCACTCTTTTTCCCTTCAATCCAGAAATTCATGGTATCGCAAGCCACCAGTTTCGGATTGGATACCTGCTGGAGAACTTCGAGTTGCAGCTCAGGGTCAATATTTGCCAGGAAAACAAATTCAGCGTCCTTATAATTTGCGGGCAGCTCCGGTTTGAACGCTTCAAAAACATTGAGATGGGTTTCCAGTGTGTGGGCTTCGTTTAAATCGTAATCGTAACGCCCTTTCCAGCGGAACGTTGCGCCCGGACTTTTCTTCAATCCGCTCAGGTCAATGTTACGGCTCTGTAAAAAATCGATATGTTCCTGCGGAAAGTCATCCCCAATGACAGCCACCAGACTGACATCGGTAAAAAAGCTGGCGGCAGTGGAAAAATAACTGGCAGAACCGCCGAGCACTTCGTCAACTTCACCGAAGGGTGTTTTAATAGAATCGAAGGCGACACTACCGACTACAAGAATGCTCATAAATTTAGACCCCTTGACTTAGCGTGAAAAGTATTTACCGACGATCGGCTCCAAGGCTTGCTTAGTTTCCTCTGGGACCAACGCCGGATCTGTCATAATGGCAAATTTCAGTGCCTCGGCACAGGCACAGGTCCTCTGCTGGCGCTGTTCCACCAGTCTTTCTACCGCAGTCTTGATGATCGCTCGGGCCGTTGCTACATTCTGTTGAATGATAGCGACGACGGATTCAACGGAAACATCCTCATGGCCCTCATGCCAGCAATCGTAATCGGTTGCCAGGGCTACCGTTGCATAACAAATTTCGGCTTCACGGGCCAGCCGTGACTCTGGCAGGTTGGTCATGCCAATTATATCAACACCCCAGCTCCGGTAGATATTCGATTCCGCACGGGTGGAAAAATTGGGGCCCTCAATACAGAGATAGGTCCCCCCCTTATGGACCGTCGCGCCAACGGTTTCCGCCGCACCAGCAAGAATCCGAGACAGCTCAGCACAGACCGGGTCGGCAAACTGAATATGACCGACGATCCCCTGACCAAAAAAAGTTGACTCCCGTTTTCCATTTGTCCGGTCAAAAAACTGGTCGGGAATAACAATATGACCGGGAACAATCGCTTCTTTCATACTCCCGACTGCTGACACGGAGATGATCTGTTCAACCCCCAGGGATTTCATACCATAGATATTCGCGCGATAATTCACCTCAGAGGGGAGGAGTCGATGGCCACGTCCATGGCGTGGAAGAAAAACCATGCAGGCATCTCCCAGGTTCCCGGTGATAAAAGTATCTGAAGGCATTCCAAATGGCGTCTCCAGAGACACTTCTCGAACATCTGTCA
>JAPHSA010000110.1 GCA_026193235.1 Deltaproteobacteria bacterium
ATGAGAAACAGAAATAGAAAAACTACAGATGTAAATTGTTTCATTGGTTTCTCCAGAAAACATCCTTTGGCAACCTAACGTCACACATCACCGGCAGTAAATGGAGTGCAGCGGACTTTGCTGTCCGATTGAATTTGTATTGTTATGCCACTGTCAGCACAATTTTACCGGTATGCTGTTTTGCTGCAAAGACTTCTTGAGCTTGGGCGATTTGTTCTAACGGGAATGTTTGAGCCACGACAGGGGAAATGCTCCCATCCTCAATATTTTTGATTAGATTTGAAAATACTTTAGGCTCTAGGACAGTGCAACCGAACAGGCTTAAGTCCTTCAGGTAGAGTGTTCGAAGATCCATTTCAACCAGAGAACCTCCTATAGCACCTGCTACTGCATAACGCCCACCTGGCTTAAGCACATCAAGAAGTTCTGCCCACTGGTCTCCGCCAACCAGGTCGATCACGACATCAATGCTCTGGCTACCAAGTGCTTTAACTACGCTATCATTTCGTGCCAGAGTTCTACTGGCTCCAATACTGAGTACTTCTCCAGATTTAGATGGGCTGGTTATTGCGATAACCTCAGCACCCCGAGCCTTGGCAAGCTGTACTGCAGCAGACCCGACACCGCCAGATGCCCCCGTAACAAGAACAATATCACCAGCATCAACTTTGACTTTTGTTAAGAGATTTTCTGCGGTCGAATATGAACAGGGAAACGATGCAAGCTCAATGTCACTCAGATTGCTCTTAATTTTATATGCATGACAAGAAGCAATCACAGTGTACTCTGCAAACCCTCCATCACATTCGGAGCCGAAGTACCAAGGGCGTTTCAGTTTCTCTCCATGTGCTTCCCTGATACAGGGCTCAACCAGAACCCGTTCATCTAATCGGTCTTTACCGATCTTCTTTCCAACGGCGACGATACGGCCGCAAACATCGGCACCCTGAATCCGGGGGAAACGAATTGGTTCACCAGCCCAGCTTGCATCACTACTCTCACCATCTTCTTTTGAGTACCACGCTGTGCGAGTGTTGAGATCAGTGTTATTGACAGCAGCAGCCCCGACATGAATAAGCACATCATATGGTCCAGGTTGAGGTACCGGAATATCGTTACGAAATTCTAACTTATCGACATCGCCGTGTCCGGTTAGCCAAACACCGCGCATCATTTTTGGTAATTTACTCATAAAGTAAGTACTCCGGAATCAGGCCGCCACTTCAACCTTAGGACTGAAAACAGCAGACTGCTATTCTTGTTTTTACGCATAACGGTTCATGATAACCCGCAACGACGCGAGGTTTCGGCCCCCACCGCAAATTAGATTTTTCTTTTCAATTTTGCACAGACGTATTTTCCGTCTGGTTGATTGGCCGGTTAGATGTCTGTTAATGGATCGAATATTTAATCATTTGATATAAATTTTTTTCCTATGTAGAAAACATAGCCGTAATACTTTTTATATTTATAGTACAATTCAGCTTCATTCCTTTGGTTTTCTACAAGTTCTTCGGCAATTTTATTACCTGCATATTTTTGCAAAAATTTATTCTGGGCGGAAACTTGCGGAGCATAAAAATGCTCAATCCAGCAATTTTCAGGCAAAACAAAAGTAGCGATTGGAATATATCCGGCTTGTTGTATTTGTGTGACCTTATTTGAAATGGTGTCTATTTCCGGATAAGCATTTTTCCAAAACTCATCGATTTTGGCAGGTCGTTCCTCAGTGAACCACGAGGCCTCTGAAACGGCAATAAATCCACCTACCTTCAGGAACTTATGCCACTCGTTTATTCCTCGTTTAAACCCGATATTATAGATTGCTCCTTCTGACCAGATTAAATCTAACTCTTCATTCTGAAAAGGAAGATTGTCCATTGAACAAACAATGCCATTCACTCTGTCCTGGAGGCTTAGTTTTTGGCTATTGATATTGAATAAGTCTATAAATGTGGGAAACAAGTCGATGCCCGTAATATGCCCTGAAGTATTATTTGCTATCACCATCGTCTGCCCACCTGTTCCACAACCTATATCAGCAATTTGTGATTCATTCGTCAGATTATCAATAAAGCTCAAAGCTTTAATAGTTACTTCAGGACTCCCAGGTCCTTGTCGTTTTATGCTCGAAAAATATTCACAAATTAATTCAAAATCAAATTCATGAATTGATTTATTTTCATCGTTCATAAATTTTTCCTTTATCAGGTGTCGAAAAAGTTCATCTAACGGTTCATGATAACCGGCGGCGCCGCGAACTTGCGTGACCCACCGCAATTTAGATTTTGCTTTTCAATTTTGCACAGACATATTTTCCGTTCGTGTTGATTTGATTGTTAGGTTACTTTTTGTAGTTGCCTGTCATGTAATTTGGATAAAAATACAAGTGATAATATGGCTCCTAAGAGCGCCAGGGCCATGTCCGATTGCGTGTCCCATATGTAACCCTGAGTTCCGAGGAATGCCTCGGCAGATTCGCCGGACAACTCTGCAACCCACCATTCAATTAATTCGTAAAAGGCACTTATCGCCAAACAGGTACTCACTACGAAAAAATTGAGCCATTTTTTTGATTGAATGACGCTTTTTCGAATTAAAATTTCGCGGGCAAGTAATGCTGGGATAAAGCCTTGAGCAAGGTGCCCAATTTTGTCGTAATTGTTTCTACCACTTCCAATAAACTCACCAAGTGGAACTTCAGCATAGGTATAGTGACCACCCACCATTAATATAATTGCGTGTATGAGAATCAGTCCGTATGCAAGAGGAGTTAGAGGGAATTTTTTTTGAGTGAAAGCCAGTATGATGATGGCGACCAAAGCCGGTAATACTTCTAAAAACCAAGTGAAGTAATTCTTCGGACCAATGGCAGACCATGCAAAAACTAAACTGAAGATGAATATCCAGGCTGCTTTTTTCATGATTCTCTTTGCTGTAACCTAACGCTGCAAATCAGCAGCGCGCTTTCTGCGTCGGCTGGATTTGCCTTGTTATATGGTTGTTGACCATTTCAAAGGTTTGCATAGAAGGATAGCAGATGGTTGACCCTACGAATTTAAAGCTTTTCTTTTTATTGCCTACTCCTGTGGAGTGAGCCGAAGCAGGCGACCGCCTTTATTATCCTCCAGAACCCATATTGCACCTTTAGGTCCCTGCTCAACCTCTCGTATACGTTTACCCATGGCAAAACGTTCGACCTCATCGGCCTGGTCACCTTCAATCCTGATTCGTAGCAGTGACTGTGATCTGAGTCCGCCGATAAAGGCATTGCCCTGCCACTTTGGGAACATGGAGCCGTCGTATATTATCAGGCCTGAGGGTGCAACGGTTGGCACCCAGTATACCTCAGGGGCATTGAATTCCGGACGCGTATCATGATCGGGAATGGGAATTCCGGAGTATTGATCGCCCCAGGAGACAATTGGCCAACCGTAATTATCTCCCCCTATGGTCAGGTTGAATTCGTCACCGTGTCTGGGGCCCATTTCGTGTGTCCACAGTTGGCCCTGTCTGTCGAAAGCAATGCCAAGCAGATTGCGATGCCCGAGAGACCAGAAGGTTTTTGCGAGATCTCCCTTATCCTGAAACGGATTGTCAGGCGGAACTGATCCGTCGGCGTTTATCCTGATGACCTTGCCCAAATTTTGTTCCCAGCTTTGGGCTGGTGTTTGTTTTTGCCGTTCACCGGAAGTGATGAATAAATGACCATCCAGGCTGAATGCCAGCCGGTGTGAGTAATGCCCGCTGCCTGTGACTTTGGGTATTTGCCGCCAGATGACTTCAAGGTTTTCCAGTTTTGGCTTTGCGGACGCGGGACGGAATTGAGCCCGTGCAACAACGGCCCCCTTTTTTCCTGAGATATCCTGCTCAGCGTACGACAGGTATATCCAGTGGTTTTCCTTGAATTGAGGATGGAGAACGATATCACCCAAACCACCCTGACCGCCGTAAGCTACATCAGGTAAGCCTTTGACCGGAACCTTGGTACGATCATCCAGGCGGACCAGGAGCAACGTGCCAGATTTTTCAGTGACCAGGAGATCTCCATCCGGTAGAAAGGTCATGGCCCAGGGTTCATTGAATGCTCCAAAGCTCTCGGCGAAGAGTCTTGAACCTGCATTACCTTCAATGGTGTTATCAACGGATTCGGCGGCGGAGTTGCAGGAAAGTAGGAGTACCAACAGGGACAGGTAACTAATTAAACGTAATGATTGCATAATTCTCTCCACTTTAAGGAGGGCCTTGAGCCACGGTAAAAAATTGGGTCCCGAACAGGCACTTTGGTCTCCTTGCATGCATGATTTTGTCTCAATAGTTTGACGCCCGGGTCTTTGCGCAGTCTATGTTAACTGATTTATTTATGAACTTATTTCCGTACGTCCTTGATGTACATCGCTTTGCCATCTTTCCTCATTTCAATATCAAACAATTCGCTGGCTTTTATCAAGTCTCCAAGTTTTTTATATCCGTAGTTAATTGACGAAAAAGAGCTGTTGTTTGATATGTAATGACCAACTCTGCTCATATCTGCCCAGCCATCATCATCAGATGTCTGTTCAACCGCAGTTCTAAGCAACTTGACCAGAGATGTATCTTTTCTTAGCTCTTGCTTACTTTTCTTTGTTAGATGCTGCGGGCTTCCCGTTTTTATCTCGCTTTCAGATACAAGGTTTTCTGTGTAAATAAATGGTGAACAGGCATCGACAAATGGTTTCGGTGTCTTCTTTTCGCCAAAGCCATAAACAGGCAATCCGCTTTCAAGTATTCTTAGGACCAGCGGAGTGAAGTCGCTATCACTTGTCATTAATGCGAAAGCATCAACATTTTGACTATACAGCAAGTCCATTGCATCAATAATCATTGCGGAATCTGTCGCATTTTTTCCTTTTGTATAAGCAAACTGTTGCATCGGCCGTATCGCATAAGGATGTAATCTATCTATCCAGCCTGATAAGGATGGATTGTTCCAGTCTCCGTGAGCATGTCGAACGTTTACCATGCCATATTTTGCCAGTTCTTCTAACACACCTTCGATTGAATTATGGCTGACATTGTCGCAGTCAATTAAAAGGGCTATCCGTTTTCGTTCTGACATGACGTTCTCCTGAATTTTTAACGGTTCATGATACCCGGCGGCGACGCGAACTTGATTGGCCTACCGAACTATTCAAATTAAAAGTAGACGTATTTTCCGTCCGCGTTGATTGGTTTATTATCCGGCCCTGATTGACCAAATAAGTTGAGCAAAGGTAAGAAATATAAATACAAAAGAAAAAAGGACAAAAGCTATTAACCACATTCCGGGCCTGCCTTTTTCTTCCAATGTTGTTGCAAGATATTCAGCAAAGACAAATGGAAGAAATGTGTTGAATACCTTTCTTTCTTTTCCTTTTAGGTAAACGTACATTTGAATTACGCACACCATTGCGGCAATGAAACACAGAGTCATTATCGGGATTGCATAAGTTTGCATTTTTTTATGCCGTATAACGTTAAGTTAACCGGCGAGCTTCAGCGAATCCGGGTGAGCATAGCGAACGGGTTAAACGCATGGTTAGCGAAGCATCTCTTTTCTTAGCAGCAAAGATTGTCTAGTTTTGAACCCCATTTGCTCATAATAAGGAACCATCTTGTCCTGACAATATAATTCAATATGCTCAACTTTCTTTATGACTGGATGGTCAAGAATAGTGTTCATTATGACTTTTCCCAAGCCCTTATTTCTGTATTCAGAATCAACGAGAACATCAAATATGAATGCTTTATAAATAGAATCAGTTATGACTCTGGCAAAACCAATTAATTCATTGGTTGATGGTTCACAGAAACCAAAAACGTAACTAGTTTTTTCAAGCATCAACTTGATGTCTTCAATATTCCGATCCTTAGTAACTCTCTCATTTTGATACAAGTGATTAAGCTTTGTTATTTGTTCATCGTTAAGTTTTGTGATTACGGTAACGTTCATTTTAATCCTATATCGCTAAAGGTCCAAACTAAGCGGGCTGGAGCGGGTCCTTTTCAAGAATATAGAAACCTTTACGCGAACCACCAACGTATCACCCCGTCCGCTTGAGCGCATTGTTATAAGGTGAGTTCGCTTGATGTCTTTACTATCATCCTGCTAGCAGGCCAACTAACCCAAGTAGAGAAACTGTAGCGAAAAGCGACGTTGACGGAAAGCGAAAGGGATTGATATTTCCTTTCAATGCTACAACGGCACTTAACAAAGAAAAGGCAGCAGTAACGACAGTTAAAAACACGACTAATTCTGGACGGTCAGGGTGGAGTGCTACGTATGCATATGCACTACCCATAAAAAATGTGAAAACAGTTGTCACATGCCAAGTATAATAATTGAGCCATTTAGAAGCTTTTGGTAAATCACTATTTGCTAGCAATGGTTTCGCTACAACCGGACCACCTATAAACGTATGTACTGCAAAAGTGATAAAGCTCATTACTGTTGCTGCCCATAGAAAATATGCTTGCATGTTTCTGTCCTTATAACATTTGAGCTGAGTGGTTGCGCTCTGCCGACTCAAACTTGTACTTTTTCGAGAACCAGCGCTGTTAAATCAGTCCACCTCGAGTGTTTTGTTATGCGATTGTAAATATTAAAAAAA
>JAPHSA010000223.1 GCA_026193235.1 Deltaproteobacteria bacterium
CATCACATCCACTGCTCCGATATGACTGCGCTGGATAAAGCTGGTATTGTTTACTGCTGCATCATCAGATGCCGGGACGTTGTAAAAATAGGTATATTTAAGTAACAGATTCAGTCGATCGAAATGAATTGGACGATAGGCATAGCCAAGAACCGCTTCGGTATAATCGCCGTCATAGGAAGCCCCAATTGAACTCTGGCTCTGCGCGTAATTGAACTTGCCGACAACCCTCCAATCAGCGGACATTTGATATTTGAAACTGTTTTTGAACAACCAGCTGGTACGTTCTGAGTCATTGGAACCGGCCTGTTCGGTGCTGTCGACCCGGTATTCAAGGCCACTGGCAATGGCCAGTCGATCGAAGCCATAACCGACACTTGCTCCCAGTGCTGTGCGCTCCAACTCTGCCGCTGAGACAGGATCCTTCAAAGTGCCTAAATCGATATTTGCACTGAAATTGAGTCGGTCAGTCGGGGTCAGTTCCACCCCGGTGGAATGCACCAGACCCGTGGGCACGTTGCCATGAGTGTACTTTTCTTCCAGATAGACACTGGCACTGTCCGAGTATCGGCTGCGAAATCCGGAGGTCATATTCCCCTTCCTTGACAGCAGGCCGTTATCGGTACGCTCGTTTTCCAACGCATAATTGACGTACATCGTTGTCCGGTCGCTGTAGAGAAACTCGGTTCCGAGGCTGCCCCCTGTACCAAGGTCCCCTGCGGAAGCCTCACCAAGAAGATTGAAACGGTCAGTCAGACGCCAGCTGCCGCCGGCACCTATCCGGGCGTTATCTTCACGATCTCCTGTTGCTTCAATAGTCTCCTGGATAAAGCCATAGGCCGTCCAGCGGGTACGTGAATCGTAGCTCAGCCGGATCACGCCATCGGTGCGCTCCCCCTCCTCCTGGGTCGTTGGCACAACATTCGAGTTATCTTGCCGGCTATCAGCACGCACGCCCGTGCTCAAACTCCAGTTGTTACTCAACTGGTAATCGATGTTCAATTCACCGGACTCCGTCTCAAGCCCCTCGGGCTGAACCTGTCTGTCCAGTTTCAAACGCCCCAGCCAACGATTGCCGAAGGGCAGCTCAGCTGTGCCGCCGTACTGGGTCATGTCTCCGGTCGTTATCAGACCAGGCGCAGAATAACCTGCGCCAAGATCCTGCAGGTAAAAGGTCATGCGTCCGCGCCAGCTTTCAACCAGATCGTTGAAACCGACACCGGCATCGATCCGGTAGGCTGAGGATTCAATTTCATTGTCGGCAAAAGTATCGGGTTTGCTGAAGTTGAAACCGCCATCGGAGGAGACTGTCGTGGTCACACCCGGACCTACGGAGCGCCCCGCTTCGAGCTTGAGCCAGGACGTGGCGGATTTACGTAGGGTCAGATCAACCCCACCCAGACTGCTTTCGATATTCGCCTGTTCCTCCCAGGCGGCAGTCAAGCCGACCTTGATATGGTCGTTGATCCAGTAATGAACTCTTCCGCCGGTCACCAGCGTGTTCGGATCTTCGAATCCCGGGGTGTGTTCATAGCGAACCACGAGAAAAACCGGATTTCCACCAAATGAATCCGTATCTATCAGTAGATCATCATCTGAAGTTGTTGGCAGGATTTCCGCCAGTAGAATCCGCCCCTGAATGTAATCAATATCGTAATCAAGTTCCGCCACCAGATTCTTGACTCCCAGAACAATTCCGGAATCCTTGTCACGTACCTCAATACGGATGGTCTCGGACCCTTGCAGGACATCACGTTCACGCAGGAAAAACAGTGAACCGCCCGTTCCACGGAACTCATCTCGACCCGCCACAGTACCTGGGTCTGCGCCAAATCCATCTACCAATAAACGCGGCTCGCCAAAACTTGTGGCATCCGTCCGCTGGTAGTGCAGATTGGCGCCATATAACTCACGATCAACGAGTGCCAGATCGTTGTCCGAATAGCCAATTTTAAAATTGCCCCAGAGCCCATAGGTCTCGTTCTTTTTCAGCTTGACATAGAACTTACCTTTGGTCGGAGCATCCTCCACCACAGTGCTGTCATCACCCAGAGTAGGATAATGCCGATCCGGGTCCATCCTCCGGAACTGGGCCTCGGTTGACTTATCCAGAAAGTTGGAGAATATCTCATCCAGAGGCCCTTCCCTGGTGTCGGCACTTGCTGTCAATGACCAGCCGCTGTTGAGTTTACCGCTGGTATAGAACGCCAGACGCCCCTGAATACTTATATCTTCGCTGTAACGTGGGTTGTCCGGTGCGAGAAGTTTGGTCGGCCCATTGGTTATATTGCCGGACACCGTTAAATCGGCTATCCCCACAGTAAACCAATCACTCTTTTTCAGAGCCAGATCGCGCAGAAACAGTTCACCGTTGCCTGCTTGGTCGAGAACGGCAACTTCAACTGTGTGCAGACCTTCCGGCAGGATCTCTTCGGCAACAAAGTTGCCTTTATCATCTACCGGTACGGCATAGCCGGCCAGCCACACAAGGTGACCATCCGGAACAGCCTTACCATGGGCCTGAACCGTACCGCCGCTAAGTTGAATATTCCGTTCGGCAATCCGGCTTTCACCATATCCCGCCAGCAGCTCTTTATGCGGGTTCGCCAAAACAACGATCGGGTCGACCCGATCGACCAGCCAGAGGGACTGAGGGATTGTCTCATCAAAGTGTCCGTTTTCATCGTAAACGCGAACCAGATATTTCAAGGATTTTTCTAAAGCAGAATAAGACTCAAAGTCGGTCCGCCATTCTGCCTGTCCGGCCGCATTCATAGTGATGACCTCAAGTGGTGTATCACGCACCGATTGCTGCTCTTCAAAAACCCTGACCTCTGCTCGTTCGATAAAACTGCGATAGTTCGTATAAAGACGGAAATTGACCAGGTTCTCAGCAAACACGGTTTCTTCAACGTCCCGGTAACGGACGGAACGCGGCCAGGCGGTAACATTCAGTCGAGGCTCCGCCTTGATACTGTCGTGTTTAAACTGAACCTGTGCCTTATCCAGCTCAACATCGGTACAGCGCTGGACGTCCGGGATGCTTTTGCCAGGATCATCGACCGGTTTGCCGTCGACTGTGATGCGCATGAGATTCAGTGCGAATGGATTTTCTGTTTTGACTTCGCGGAGCAGACGGGTGATCTCTACCCCCTCGTATTCATCCAGAACAGCCAGCTCATCGTAAACAACCTGTACCTCGACTCTGGAATTCTCCGCTTCGATGAAACCGGCGTTAACCACATCATCCGTCTGGACATAACCGTGCCCCTCAAATTCGGCCTGTTCCTGAGTCAGTCCCATTTTCTCGCTTACGCTTTCCATGGCCCGACGGGCACGCGCTGTCGACCAACCGATATCGTCCCCATAGACAGCAGCGGTACGGCGATCGAGACGTTCGTTGCTGGTATAACCGATAAAACGAAGGCGTACGTTATCCCTGTCAACGACCTCGGACAGCGCCTGGCGAATGCGTTCAGTAATTCCGGCAGATACGACCGGCTGTCCATTTTTAAACAGAATCGGGTCGATACCGCCTAAAGGCGAATCGTAAACCCGGGTGACGGTTTCAGCACCGGCTGCGTCCGGGCATATCTGTGGCTCATCAGGCAGATCTTGCAGGGGATCGTCGTGCCAGAATTCCACTTCGATGCGCCGGTTCAATGCCCGCCCTTTTGGCGTAACGTTGGAGGCTGTCGGTTGCGTCGCCCCCTTCCCTTCACTGTCAACATCAGCATTGGTTAATGCGAGCGCATCCTGAACGGCAAGGGCAACGCGACGAGCGACCGCCTTCGATAATCCGAGAGCGGTTCCGTAGATGCGTTGCTGCCGTCCTGCTAGCGGGGTATTGTCGGTATAGGCGATAAACTTGACGAGAATATTCTTTTTGCCCCGGAGATTTTCTCGGGCCTGTTTGATCTGTTGTAGGAATGTCTCTGAAACACTCAGCATGCCTTCGTCGTAGTGAAGTGGCGCAATCAGGTTTTTTATCCGGGCACGGTGTGAATGCCCTTCCTGGTAGCGCAATTTACAAACGACTTCAGTTCTGCAAACCTTGATTCGGTTAACCTCGCGCGGGACGATGACTTCCTTCTCGACAATTTTTTCGCCGATTTCGTCATACCAGACTTCCACCTCAACGCGTCGATTGAGTTCTCGACCTTCCTCTGTGACGTTACTGGCAACCGGTTGACTGACGCCAAGCCCTACATAGGAGATCGCTTCAGCTGGGAGATTCAACGCTCGTTGGCAATATTCAGCTGTCGTGCCAGCCCGTTCTCTAGAAAGCCCGACATTATCTCCATAGAGAGCCTGCAGATCACCAGTAAGTGGTTGGGAATCGGCATGACCGACGAAGTGGAGGCGCACATTAACCCGATCCAGCATGCTCTCAAGAACATCGCGCAGACGGGCCAGGTAATTCTCAGGGATTTCCGCTTCCCCTTCACGGAAGCGGATCGGCGGGACCAGATCCGTGAGCTTTACCGTTTTGACATCAGGTTCAACAACTTGACGCAGCTCTACCTGATCGCCCTGATCCTCATCAAAAATCGTAGGATCAAGAATCCAGGGTGTGAGCTCTCGATCAGTGGGCAGATGCATTTCAGTAGATGCACCAAATGTTACTGCTTCCCGAATCCAGACTTTGGAATCTTCACCACGAGAGTTCAGTTCCTCGGCTGCGAAGGCACTTGGCCACGCCGAAAAAATCAGAATAAAATTCAAGATGGCGATAGTTCGTATTTTCATTTAGTTGACACTTCTACTTTTCATTTAGGTGTAGCTACTGCCAGGGGTAAACCATTTCAAGCTTTAATAAAATCTTAAAAACGCAAAAAATCTTTGTGCCTACTGAATCTTTTTTTAGCGTTAAGGTGGACTGCCACGGCGCCAGAACACTTCGGATTCAATAGTCAAATGATAATTGTTATCCTCCTTGGTCCAGCGTTTAGCGATCGCACCCTTCAGTGCCTTAAGCCGACTTCTGACCAGACTTTCACTCTCAATCTCCGCCAGATAAGACAGGCGCAGCACAGATGGAGATTCCTGTAAAACTTTCAGCAGCTGGCCGATTTTC
>JAPHSA010000253.1 GCA_026193235.1 Deltaproteobacteria bacterium
AAGTTCTTTGATATTACCCAGGGCATCGGCACCCAGATGGTAGTGGACTGCCTCAAGAGTGACTTTGAGCTTGAGGTCGATCCAAACGAAATCAAAGCTGCTGTCCACCGCGCCTTTATCCTCGGACTGGCACTGGAATTCCGTCAGGGCTATACAAAAGAAGAATACAGTCTTCCGCAAGAGGTCTTCGACAACCCGAACCCGAATATCAAACTGCCTAACATCACCACCCCAGAATTTATTGCTGAACTGGAAGAGAAAGTCTGGAGGGTATTTGATAAAGAGCTGGAGAGGATTACGCCTGGGTTATAAGAAAAAAATGCCCCGTTCCAGAGGAGGTAGGAACGGGGCTAAAGTCCAAAGTAAAGTTGGACGAGAGAGTTCTTTATAATTGTTTCGTACAAGAGCAAAATAGATGCCAAAAACTGTCGCCACTTTTTTTACAATTATCAAGTATTTTCAGATAGTTACAATGTTAATGCTTTACAGAAAGCACTCAGGCAAGAAGTTATCAAGTTTGAGAAATAAAAAATCGTCCGAAATGGCGAAAATAAGCCACTGAACGAGCTTTTCTCTCAGTCCGTAAGGATTGATTAAAACTCAGAGGTGAGCTGATATTTTTCTAATTTATAGCGCAAGGTTCCACGAGGTACATTTAAAATTCGCGCTGTTTTTGCAACATTCCCCCCTGTTATTCTGAATGCTTTTTCCACCAATTCTTTTTCCACCTGACCAACAACGTCCTCTAGGATAATCCCCTCTGGGGGGATTTCACAGCTGAAAGGCATTTCGCTTTGAGGTGTTTCTCCCCAGATTTCCCGAGGAAGTTGGTCTGGTTGAATATTCTCTACATTGTGCATGATACAGATCCGTTCAACTACATTCCGTAGTTCCCTGACATTCCCCGGCCAATGGTAGCGCATCATCAGATCCATAGCTTCACGGCTAAAACCTCTGATCGAGCGATTAAACTCCTTACTGAAACGCTGAAGAAAATGTTCGAGTAGAACTGGAATATCTTCACGCCGTTCTCGTAACGGTGGAATGTGGATTGGAAAAACATTCAGCCGGTAATAAAGATCTTCACGGAATTCTTTGCGCTCAATCGCACCTTTGAGATCCGCGTTGGTGGCAGAGACAATCCGAACGTTGATATCAATATTACGATTGCCGCCGAGACGGCGAATTTTACGGTCTTCAAGCACGCGCAATAACTTGACCTGCAGACCTAACTCCATTTCACCGATCTCATCAAGAAAAATTGTCCCCTGATCAGCTTCTTCAAACAAACCGACCTTGCGGTTTTTCGCATCGGTATAGGCACCACGCTCATGACCAAATAATTCAGACTCCAGGAGGTTGAAAGGCAATGAACCACAGTTGATCTCCACAAAAGGGTGTTTGACTCGCGCTGATAAATTATGAATGGCCTGAGCCACTAATTCCTTACCGGTACCGCTGTCACCGGTAATCAGCACTGTCGCGGTCTCATGTTTGGCCACCTCCCGGATCTGACGGAAGATCTGCAGTAATGCCGGACTGTTCCCAACCATGTGGATGCCTTCGGCATCCTTTGATAAACGCCGCACCTTGCGCCTCAGGCTCTGTGTTTCCAGGGCTAACTTGACGATCAAGTGGATGGCATCCGCCTTGAACGGCTTCTTGATGTAGTCATAGGCGCCAATTTTCAAAGCTTCAACGGCGCTCTCAACTGTTCCGTAGCCGGTAATAATAATCACCAGTATTTCCGGATCAACTTCACGCATCGCCCGCAGGACATCAAGCCCACTGCTACTGCCAAGATTGAGATCAAGCAGAACCAGACTTATTTCTTCTTCAGCAACTATTTGGATAGCATCATCGGGAGAATCGGTTGAAATAGGTCGATAACCATCTTCAGCGATAATTCTTTCTAAATTCTCCCGAATAAATGCTTCGTCATCGACAATAAGAATTTTTTCCATAGAGTTGACTCCAGATAGGGATGGGAACGGCTAAATATATCCAGAGGACTGCTGATATACAAGGAAAATGGTGGATTACAGCCACAACATGGCGACAGAACTTCAAAAAAGAAGAGCAGAGAAACATTATGGCTTATTTTCGCCATCTCGGTTGATGGGCAATGAAATTTGAACCGTTGTACCGCGACCCGGTTGGCTATCAATCTGTATTTCGCCACCATGGTCTGAAATAATATTGTAACTGATGGCCAGGCCCAGGCCTGTACCCTGTCCCTTGTTGGTAAAAAATGGCTCGAATACTAAAGGTAGTTTGTCTGCAGGAATGCCAACGCCTGTATCACTCACACGGATAAAGATCTCATTGCCCTTTGATTCGACCTGAACAGTCAATTCACCACCTTCTGGCATGGATTCAAGAGCATTATTCAAAAGATTGATTAACACCTGTTTGATACGATCTGCGTCCAACATAATTTCAGGCAGGTTTGGCGCGACCATTTCAACAATTTTCACCCGTTGTCTTTGGCACTGTTTACGCAGCAGAAAAAGTGAATCCTGAAGAACCTTTTCAACTCTGCCATAAGCCAGTTTCGGTTCCGGCATCGATGAAAAATGCAGCATTTCATTGACCAGTGATTCCAGTCGCTCAATTTCACCCAAAGCTCGACGGATCAATTGTTGATCGACTTCCTTCCCCAGCAGGCGATCGTGCAAGTCATCCAAAAGCAAACTGACACCAGTCAATGGATTCCGCACCTCGTGGGCAATCCCGGCTGACATTCTGCCCAGGGACGCAAGCCGATCCATCCGCGCCATCTGCTGACGTAAATTGACCCGTTCAGTGAGATCTTCGATGGTCAGCAACCAGCCAGCCTGTTGACGAAAACTTAAAGGAAACATCGCCATACGATAAGTTAGTTTTTGGCCCTGCCTTTCTAGTGGCACATACACACGAAAAGTGCGGCTATCGCCGACTTCACTTGCAGAAAACCAATCATCTAGAACCTTGTGCAACTCTGGCCAGTTCGCTAACAGTGTCTGCCAGTTACAATCTTTACCGGGGCGATCGATCTGTAAAATCCGGCAGGCTGATCCGTTGGCAGATGTCACTTGACGTTCGCCATCAAAGGTCAATAACCCGGTTTCGATGTTTTCAAAGACTGTGTCTTTAAAATTCCGTTCACGGATGATCTCCTTTCGGGATTGGCGCAAAGCCTGTAGTGTTTGCAGCAAGCGTTGTCGACGGCTATTCAGCTCTCTCACCATGTTGTTGAAAGAATCAGCCAACACCCCCACCTCGTCATGGGAACTCACCTTAACCTGAGGAGTAAGGTTCCCCTGAATCATTCTACGGGTCCCCTCAGTCAAGGAAAGCAATGGTCGGACAATACTGTTGGCAAGCACGTAAGCAGAACCGATAACAATGAGGATGGTGAGGGAGATAACCAACCAGGACTGCATGAGATAATTGTTGATTTCATCCTTAATCAAGCGCGATGTCGCTACAGCAGGCTGATGGAACTGATCAATCTCAGCGCCAATGGTGATCCCGCCAAAAATTTTGGAATCCTGATAGACACCCTTGTTATAAGAAATCGGCGCAAAGGCCATGATCTTATTAGACCCCCCAATATTGGTGGTATCAAGCACTCCTGATTCTCCACGACGGACAGCTTGAGCCGCCTTGGGATAGTTGGGGTGAATAAAATCGGCCACAAGGAGATTAAAGGGGATGCGGCCCGCACGGATATCTTCCTCAGAGGTGTCTTTCGTATAGGCAGGTACGAGAACCCCATCTCGGTCATAGCCACGGATATCCCAGTATTTCGGGTGGACAATCATCCAGCCTTGATCATCAAACATGAAGGCATAATTTCCGCTGGCATAAGAAGGAAAAACGACATCCTTATCACCGACAGGAGAAATGTGCTGGGTAAATTCCATCAAATGACGGTGATCAAGCGATAACAGCACGACCCCCTGGAGCTCACCATCGGTGATAATAGGAGTAGCGAAACGGATAACGCCACGATAAGGAGTTCCCTGTACCGCCTCAAGAGGAGTCTCTGCTCCCTGTAGTTGTTCATCGCGGCTGATATACCAGCCATGCAAACGTGAAACCCATACTTCTCCCTCTGGCAGCTTAGCAGCGTTGGCAAAATAGGTCTCAGTTTTGTAGGTCGTTTGCTGTGGCTCGGAAACATTGCGATAATTATGCGACGGACGTCCTGCGACGATGCGAATCTGTTCCAGACCAGTTGCATCGATGTAGGCCAACTCACTGTAAAGAAGCATTTTTTCATGCACCTCGATGGGTGCTTCATTGGTCCCACGGCGATACCAAAGATCCCGTTGATGGCTCCAAGAATAATTAAGATAAGCTTCTTCAGTTTTTGGCAGCAGAGACAAGTCGAGCAAATCTCCCTCTACCTCCCGAAGAAAAGCTGAAACCTGATCGGCGACCATTTGTGCCCTTTTCTCAAGAGCTTTGGCTGCCTGATTATCAAGTGCTTCCGTCGTTCTTTGCCGCAGGATTTCTTCGACCAGCCGCAGACTATGCTGTGAGTTGAAGAGTAGGAAACCCAACGGGACCAACGATAGAAGGAGAAATGCTCCGAGAACTTTTTTATGGAGATTAAGGCGCAACATGGGCGGGAGTATAGACGAAATTAGGCTTCAGGCCTAGAGACAGAAACTGATTGATAACGAAGAGCGACTACTTAGTGCGTGACACGACAAAATCCGCCAGGGTGAACAAAGACTGACGTGCCACACAATCAGGGAATTTAATCAGTTGTCGTTTTGCTTTTTCAATACGCTCCTGCGCTTTCAAGCGGGTATATTCGATACCGCCTTTGGCATCGATCAGCGAGCAGACATAATCCAGATCCTGCGGCTCTAACTCCTCAGCATTGACAATCCGAGAAATTTCAGCACACTCTTTTTCACTGGAGTTTTCATAGGTGTGAATAAGTGGCAGAGTCATTTTTCCTTCAAATAAATCATGGCCCTTCTCTTTGCCAAAATCTTCTTGATCCGCAACGTAGTCCAGAGCATCATCCATTAACTGAAAGGCTGTTCCAATTTCGAGCCCGAATTCTCGCAATGCCGCCTCCTGGTCGCTATCAACTCCAGCAAGCACTCCACCGACCTGACAAGCGGCCGCAATGAGGATAGCAGTCTTGTCACGGACGACCTGAAGGTAGCGGGATTCATTCACCTCAAGATCACAAGTATTGATCAGTTGCAGAATTTCTCCTTCAGCCAACTGGGTCGTTGTATCAGAAAGAATTTTCAGGATTTTCAGACTTTCAGAGCCCACCATGACAGAGAAGGACTTGGCAAAGAGGAAATCACCGACCAAAACCGAGGCCTGGTTGCCCCAGACTGAATTAGCCGAACGGTTTCCCCGACGCAGGCTGGCACTGTCGACAACATCATCATGAAGCAAGGTTGCTGTATGAATAAACTCTACAACTCCAGCCAGCTCTATATGCTTATCACCACGATAGTTACACAAACGCGAGCAGAGGATAAGCAACATCGGTCGAATTCGCTTGCCGCCGCTGGAAAGGACATATTGCCCGACCTGGCTGATTAACTGGACGTCAGAGGCCAGATTTTTTTCAAACTGTTGTTCAACAGCCTGCATTTCATCTTTCAACAGGGCAATTACTGCTTCCATAACTTCAGCATTTCCTTAAAAGTAATAAATGATGATTCAAGAACGGGTCATCTATCGTCTTGCCCCCGCTATCAGATAACCATCGGAGGCGCCATTCTAAAAACCGATCTGGTGGTTGTCAAAACCTTTTTTCCGGAGAAAAACTTTATTCAAGAGCAC
>JAPHSA010000245.1 GCA_026193235.1 Deltaproteobacteria bacterium
CTTCTCGAAGCGAGCCATTTTATCGGGACTCTGGAGGCGCGGCAGGGATTGAAGATTGCCTGTCTGGAGGAAGTGGCGTTCCGCAAAGGTTTCATCAATCAAACCCAGATGGAGACTGTTATCAGAGATACGCCCAAGTCGAGTTATCAGGAATACCTGATTCGTGTTCTGGACGAAGCGCTCAATCGAGGCTGAATGTGAAAATCATCACTACGGGGATTCCCGAAATCCTGATCATCGAACCCAAGGTTTTTGCTGACGAGCGGGGGTTTTTTTTCGAAAGCTACAACCAGAGACAATGGGCAGAAATGTCAGGTATCGATAAAGTTTTTGTGCAGGACAATCACTCCAGGTCCTCAAAAGGGGTTCTGCGGGGGTTGCACTATCAGATAAAGCAGGCTCAAGGCAAGCTGGTTCGTTGTCTGGTCGGGGAAGTGTTTGACGTGGCTGTGGATTTACGTAAAAAATCGGCTACTTTCGGTCACTGGTCGGGAGTGCAGCTGTCAGCGGAGAATAAACGCCAGATTTGGATTCCGGAAGGCTTTGCTCACGGTTTTCTGGTGTTGTCGGATGTGGCGGAGATCCTCTATAAAACGACGGATTACTATGCCCCGGAACATGAACGCAGCATCATCTGGAATGATCCCGATATAAATATTCAATGGCCGATCGCAACTGCGCCAACATTGTCGCCAAAAGACGAAGCGGCAGCCATCCTGAAAGATGCTCAGCTCTTTGATGTTTGAAATAGGTTTATCCTGATTCGACTTCAACTGAACGACCGCTCCCGGAGTATTTGCCGGTTGGCATGTTCGATTTCCTCACCTTTAAATTGTCTAAAAGAGCCAACATAGATCAAGCCCGGGGTTTATGCCCCGGGCTTGATCTGTCAGGGTACAAACTCAACTACGATATTTTCAGCGATCAGGCAAAAGAGTACGATCTGACCTAACAGGTTCTCCAGATGCTCACTCTCCCAATTTGATTACAAATCGATTTCCACACCGACGGAGGCGGAGAAAAAACGCTCGCCAAAACGTTCGGCCAGCATTCGTGCGCCACGCAATCCAGTACAATGGGCGGCGCCAATTTTGTCAATATCCAGCTCTTCGAGGCGCTTGAGGGTTGCCGTCATCTGCTCCTCGCTACAGAACTTCAAATGGGTCCCTCCCAAAACCATGTGAATCCTCTCCTGTCCGGTCACCTTGATCGCGTGATCAATGATATTCAGCAGCCCGGCATGAGCACAACCGAGGAGAATGACGAGACCCTTATCGGTGTTGATAAACAGCGACAGGTCATCTTGCAGTGGATCCGTGACCTGTTTTTTCTGATCAGACAGGACCAGCAGATTGGGATCCCCGGTCTCTTGCTTGTTGACGCGTGGAACAGCTCCTGACAAAAGCAGTCCCGGTGCAACTTCATAAGGCCCTTCATGGAGGAAGAATTCAGCCCCCAGCTTTTCCAGCTCTACCCTTGGCCAGGGGATGCCAATGTCACGGGTTTTTCCACCGTTGTTACTGTAACGCTCATTGAAAAGATCAGGGTGGGCATAGATTGGTAGTGGTCCGGTTTTTTCCAGAACCTGCTTCAGCCCACCGGTATGATCAAAGTGACCGTGGCTGAACATGATCCCCTTGACTTTACTGAAGTCGATCCCCAGCAGCTCGGCATTCGTCATGATGGTCATACCGCCGCCGGTATCAAAGAGAAAGTTACCGTGCGGGGTTTGCAGGTGGCAGGCAAAACCATGTTCTCCCAAAAGCCCATAGGGACTGACTCGGTCGACGCTGTTTTCACAAAGAATGGTCAAACGAATACTCATGATCTTTCTCCTTGAGGTTTGCGATTGTCAGGAAAATATGGTTTGCAGTTTCTTTATGATCGGTTGATCAGCCGGCAAAATATTAAAATCCAAAAGATCTTCCGCTTTGACCCAGCGGTGATCGGCAACTTCAAGATGTTTGAGTTGACCGGATTTCCAGGTGCACAGATAGGCCAAGATCATCACCTGACCCCAGTCGTAGCGATGGTGAACGGTCTCAAAAAGGTCCCCGACACTGATCTCAATATCCAGCTCTTCTTTAAGTTCACGAATGAGCGCCTGCTGCTGAGTCTCATTGTCATCTACTTTTCCGCCGGGGAACTCCCAGTAACCGCCAAGACGCTTGTCTTCTGGTCGTTTGGTGATGAGGATTTCTCCCTGTTTGATAATGATCGCGGCACAGACTTCAACGGGGCGCTGGTTGGAAAGGTTCTCTTGCATGCGTGACTCAGTCCTTCTTTCTCATCGGTTTGTCGGTTGGTTTGTTGCTTATGGTTTTTTTGTTGGAGACCCAGTCACTCTATGATAGAAACATGCACCTATCAAGCTGTAATCAGGCCACAACGGGAGTTTCACCATGTTTAAATTATCCGATAAGGGGCGTGGGGTGCGTCAGATGTTTGATGACATCGCCCATCGCTATGATCTTCTCAACCGCCTGCTCTCTTTTGGCATTGATCGCCGTTGGCGCCGTTTTGCCGTCAGTCAATTGAGTATTCCTAAAAATGGCCGCGTTCTCGATATTGCCACAGGAACCTGCGATGTTGCTCTGGAAGTTGCCGAGCAGACTGACCCTTCGGTGACAATCGTCGGCGAAGATTTTACTCAGGGGATGCTGGTCCACGGCCAGAGTAAACTCAAGGCCTCTCCCCATGGTCAACGGATTATGCTGGTGAATGCGCCCTGTGAGGAAATCCCTCATCCCGATGAGTGTTTTGATGGGATTACCATTGCCTTCGGTATCCGTAATGTTGTTGATCGTCCCGCCGGTTTGCGGGAAATGTACCGTGTGCTTAAGCCGGGCGGTCGAGCGGTCATTCTGGAATTTTCTCAGCCACGGAGCCAACTGTTCCGTAAGCTCTACTATCTCTATTTCCAGAAGATCCTGCCGACGATCGGGGGGCTGTTGTCTAAGCGCAGTGCTTATCAATATTTGCCCGATTCAGTCATTGAGTTTCCCAGCCAGGAGGACTTTTCTCAGATGATGGGGACTGCCGGGTTTCAACGTTTGCAATATACCGATCTGACCTTCGGGATCTCGACCGTGTATGTCGGCGATAAACGGATTAAATGACCGCTTAGGGTTCGGTTTTTTTCTCCGGTTCTTTTTTGATCAGGGTTCCGACATCCTTGACCAGCTTTCCCGGAAGGCCAAGGGTGCGCTTTAAAATACCAAAGACCGTTTTCGACACGGAATCAATTGGTACCGGTGTGACCTTCGGTTGCTCTGTTGTTCCTTCAATCTTGAAGTGCGCAGTCAGCAGGGCCTTGTCTTTTCCTGTAAGCACCCACCCGGCGATCGGGATCGAGGTAATGACCTTGTCGACTGTGCGCAATGGCATAACACCCAGATTAAAATCCAGCCGGTCATCCAGTAGGCTCTGAGTTCCAATCAATGAAAGGTTCATAGCTTCACTGGTAATCTTTAAATCCTCTGTTGTCATTTGCCCGTTGGCAATTTTAACGCTGCCTTCCATAAGACTGAAGGGCATTCCTTCCTTGTCCATATCGGGGAGCTTTCCGGCAAAAATCTGTGAGACATTCAGCAGCGAAAAAACCTGGGCTAGACCGTGAAATTTTCTCAACGTCCCGTCCCGGACCTGAAGATGGAGTCCACCTCTTGCTCCCTCCCAGAAGCGGTCCTTGGCCGGATATCCTTCAATATGGAAGTCGCCCCGCAAGCTGCCGTTGATCAATCCCTGCTTTGCAAACAGATCCTGATGAAGGATGGAGGCGTTGATGCCTTCGACATGCCCGGAAATTTTTAAGGGGGTGTGTCGCTCTCTATGGTCCAATTCAACTCTGGCCTGGCACCAGCCATCACCATTGCGGAAATTAAGCGGGAAGATAGTGAGGCGATGGTTGTTATTCTTGAGCAGGCCCTCGGCATTGCGAAATTGCAGTCCTCCCAAACTTCCCTGCTTGGCGGATATTTGGATCCTGAGGGGTTTGTGCTCAGCCATTTGTTTGTCGGGGCCAATTTCTTTTGATCCTTCAAAGAGTCTGATAATGTCAAGCACATCGACAGTCTCGGCTTGAATGTCGAGATCCACCTGAGGATCACTGAAGTCAGTTACTGCGCCAGAGACCGTGGCTATAGTATTCTGTTCCAGGCGAACGTTGACCGGAGAGAATTTGATGCCAGAGGAATTGATTTTCAGGTGTCCGTCAAGGTCGTAGAACCTCATCTTCGGGTTGGTAAAGATCAGGTCATGTGCCCGAATATTTGTACCACGGACATCAAGGCTGATTTGTGGGTTACCCCAGTCGCTTAATAGACCATCGACGACAAATGCTGATTCTCCCAGGGCAGCCTGCAGTTTTTGAAAACTGAGACCGTGGCGATCAAGATGGATTTTACCCGATGTGTTTTTCAACTCACCGAGAACTCGGGTCAGATGACCGCCAACATTTTTTAGGACGATGGTGCTTTGCAGGCCGTTTCTATTCTGAACCAATTCAGCGGCTACTTCACCTTGCGCCCGGAGTTTTTTTAATATTGGCGAGAAAG
>JAPHSA010000169.1 GCA_026193235.1 Deltaproteobacteria bacterium
CTTCCAGGTTTCAGCCGCCGGTCCCTTTATCTTGAAAGGCGCAATCTGGTGCCTGGCATCGGTGGCATCGGTCGACACGCAGTTCGGTGAAGCAGGGCAAGGCATCAACCGGGCGTTCTGTACCCCGATGCTGGTGTTACTGCAGGCGGCCAGCAAGGGTGCCAGCAATAGAAGTAAAGGTTTGACGATCCGGCTGCTGTTAATCATTAGGGTCCCCCGCAAGCAGCTTCAAGCTGGATCGCTGCCGATCAGTTTAAGTGCTTTTTCGACTTCGAAATAGATGATGAACTTGGGCCCCTTCATCAGATCTTCTTCCGGTGAAAGACAGCGCCTGGTCATACTGTTGATCAATTCCGGATCATCATCCTCAGCGACTTTTTTTAAAAACAGGCGGACTCCCTGGTAGCCAGGGATCTGTTCGATGAACAGGTAGGCCGCATAGGGGTTTTCCTGCAGGTTCTTATGGCTCAAGCGGTCACGCATGATCATCGCCAGGGTGCCATCCTCCATAACCAGCGGGCGGGCGTAAATGGCAGCATCAACTCTTCCGGAAGCATCAGCAGTTGAGAGGATTCCGGTGCCGTTCTGAGTGGTGAAATACTGTTGCAGGTCCATACTGGACTCCTTTTTTAAAGAAATTTCTCCATTAATTATCGTGGAAAAGTTTTTTGCACAGGCTCGGTATTTTTTCAAGTTCCGAACAGATAAACAGGTTCGGCATTATAAACTCTTTGCGTACAGCATAGCCACCGGCGATCAGTTTTATCTCCGGAGTCATACTGTTTCTCAGACTGGCCAGATCCTTCTTGGCCTGGCGGGTCGGGTAGTGCGCACTGAAGGAGACAGCGACTGCTGAAACTCCGAGAGCTTCAGCCAGCGGGGGGACTTCAGACAGGGGGAGCTCTTCATTTAAAAAGATACTACCTAAACCCTGCTGTTGAAACAACAAGGCCGACAAGAGTAGTCCCAGTTTATGGCGTTCTCCGCTCAGGGTTAAAAACAGCAGCCTGTGGAGGGCAGTTTCCAGCTCGCCTATTTTTAACTGCTCTTTAAGCAGACTTTCCAGTCGGTCAGAGACCAGATGTTCGCGAGCAATACTGATACTGTTATTTGCCCAGCCATGGTCAAGAACATGAATCAGCGGCACTGCGGCCTGATGAATGAACTCTTCCAGTCCCAGTTGCTGTAGCAGGCGGCGCAATGCGTGGTCGATTTCTGTCGGGTTCAGTTCTGCTGCCAGTTGCTGCACAAATACATTGTCTGAGCCCTCATCCGCCTGTTCCTGTTGCAGCAGGTCTTTGCGCTCAAGGGCCGAAAGAGCAAAGATTTTGTTCGGTTGAAGTCCGAGAAGTTGCAGCTTTTTGATCACCCGCAGTTCTTCGACCTGTTCATCAGGATAGCACCTGTGACCTCGACTGTCCCGTTCCGGGTTCGGAAAACCATAACGCCGCTCCCAGATGCGCAGCGTGTCGACACCAATACTGACTTCGAGACTGAGTTGTTGAATATTAATCATAATTGTCCTAGACAAAATAGTATTTATCTGGATAATATAGTAAAAAATAAATTTATTCAAGTTAAATGTGTGTTTAAAGAAAGGGATAAACTTCATGGACAAGAATCTTGAGCAGCTTTTTTATGCCGTCCTGGGCGGTGCTCTGGCAGTCAAGGAAAAGATTGAGACCAGCAATGAAGAGATCAAAGCCTGGCAGGAAAAGAGCGAAGCGAATGCGCACACTTTTTTTGACGAGATGGCTCAACGCGGCGAACAGGAGAAGGAACAGTTCAAAGGGATGTTTAAAGACATCCTCAAAGAGATCGTTGCTGAATTGGATCTGGCGACCAGAGGTGATCTGGAAAAGCTGAAACAGGAAATGGACAAGTAGCTTGATCCGCCGATTCTTTATTGCCGTATATTTCTGTCGACCGCAACGCAGTTATACGGTCTTCAGGTTTCTGGTCACGGTTTTCCTGCTCTTCCGAAGACGGCGGCGCTGGCTGATCTGGAAGCCGCTC
>JAPHSA010000316.1 GCA_026193235.1 Deltaproteobacteria bacterium
AATGCAACCTGAATGACATTGGCGGTAAAAATAATGACATCATCCCCTTTGGCGAAGCCGTAAGTGTCGTTGTAGCTCTTGAAATTATCAAGGTCTGCGTAAACCACAGTAACCGGAAGCTTCTGTTTGATAACCCGCTCAAGCTCATTGCGGAGGCTGTTGTTCCCTGGCAGTCCAGTATTGGGGTTGGCATCCAGGGCCAGTTGGTTGAGGCGTTTCAGTTCTTTTATGGCATCACTCAGTTTCAACTGGATCTTGATACGTGACAAAACGGTCGGGGCGTTAAAGGGTTTGGTGATGTAATCAACTGCCCCGGCAGCAAACCCTTTTTCTTCGGCAAGTACGGTCTTGTCGGCGGTAATAAAAATGACCGGGATCTCTTGGGTGAGCTTCTCTGTTTTTAACTGCCGACAAATGTCAAACCCATCAGCATCTGAGAAACTGCTGTCGAGAAGGATCATATCGATGTCATTTTTTTTTAATTGCTTAAAAATGTCGTCGGTGTTTTTTGTTGTCACGACGTGATAACAGTCTTTGAGTGTTCCGATGAGGGTGGCTAGATTCAAGAGATCGCCATCAGCGACAAGGATCCGTTTTTTTTCTATTAACATCATAGATGCTCATCCTTAAACGAAAAAGAATGCCGGATTGCTATGATTCAAGGGATCAATTCACAGCCAAAGGCAGGCCGTCATTAGTGACAGACTGATATACTTCAACCACATCAGTCTGTCAAACTTGAGCCAAGAATCAGCCCTTTCCGAGGCTTCCTTTCCTGTTTTGTTATCCCTGTTTCGACTTTATTCTTCAGTAGTTCTTTTGCTGAGGGCATTTCTTCAAACATGCTTAAGCAATTAAGGGTTGGAGCATTTTGCTATAGGAAATTTTTATTTTCTCCGGATGTCGCCCGCAAGCCTATCAGCGGGATACAACAACATTCCGGAACTGCCTTATCTTATACAGAGCATTAACGGGATGGAAATGGACGGATAATCCTGATTCTGAAGAGTATCCCCCTCGGTGGTTTTAGAGAATCTGACTTAAGAACAGTTTGGTCCGTTCATGTTGAGGATTAGCGAAGAAGACGTCCGGACTGTTCTGTTCGACGATTTCGCCGTAGTCCATGAACATCACCCGATCGGCAACCTTTTCTGCAAAACCCATTTCGTGAGTGACCACCAGCATGGTCATGCCTTCCTCGGCCAGATCAATCATGACATCAAGAACTTCCTTGATCATCTCCGGATCAAGGGCTGAGGTCGGCTCATCAAAGAGCATGACCTGCGGGTTCATACAGAGACTGCGGGCAATGGCAACGCGCTGTTGCTGCCCGCCCGAAAGTTGGCCGGGGAACTTTTTCGCCTGCTCAGCAATCTGAACCTTTTCCAGATACATCATGGCGGCCTCTTCCGCCTCTTTTTTAGGTGTTTTACGTACCCAGATTGGACCCAGGGTGAGGTTGTCGAGGATCGTTAAATGCGGGAAGAGATTGAAATGCTGAAAAACCATGCCGACTTCGGCACGAACTTTTTCAATGTTTTTTATATCGTTGGTCAGTTCCGTTCCATTGACAACAATCTGTCCACGCTGGTGTTCCTCAAGACGGTTAATACAGCGGATCAGGGTCGACTTCCCCGACCCTGAAGGGCCACAAATGACGATTCTTTCCCCGGACTGAACCTCAAGATTGATATCGCTCAGAACGTGAAAATCACCAAACCATTTGTGCATCCCGCGAATATCTATGATGGTTTTGTTTTCTTGTCCCACAGGATTATTCTTCAGTTTATCAGTCATGGCATACTCACTTTAAAATACCTTTGATGTAGGTCATCAATGGCCGGTGTCAAATTCTTTTTCCAGCCTACGGCTGTAACTGGACATGGCATAGCAGAAAATAAAATAAAGCAACGCCAGAAAAATATACCCCTCAGTTGAATAGCCGGTCCATTTTGGGTTCGACAGGGCAACCTTGGTTGTTTTCAGCACATCATAGAGGGCAATGATAACGACCAGCGAGGTGTCTTTAAACGCCGAAAGCAGGATACCAACCGTCGGTGGAATAACAATTTTCAGCGCCTGAGGCAGGATGATCAGCCGCATCGTCTGGTTGTAGGTTAGCCCCAGAGAATCCGCCGCTTCGTATTGGCCCCTCGGCATCGCCTGTAATCCGCCGCGGACAACTTCGGCAATATAGGCAGCAGTAAAGAGAATGATGGCTATCTGTGCTCTTAAAACCTTGTCGATGGTCACCCCTTCCGGGAGGAACAGGGGAAACATAATCGAGGACATGAACAGCAAGCTGATCAGCGGAACACCACGAATCATTTCAATGTAAACAACACAGAGGGTTTTTATCGCCGGCATCTTTGACCGGCGACCGAGTGCCAGCATAACCCCCAGGGGATAGGCTGCAACCATGCCGAAGAAGGAGAGCATCAACGTCAGCGGCAAACCACTCCACTGGGAGGTTTCCACGACTGGCATGCCGAAGATCCCACCATACATCAGGGTTCCCATGACAATAAGGCTTGCCGCCCAGATCCAGCCGAGGGATTTTTTCCAGCGCGTCCGTTCTTTTGAGTAGATCACCAGGGCCAGAAGTAAAAACATTGCCAGTGCGGGGCGCCAGGCCTGACCCTCGGGGAAAAATCCGAAGAAAATGAATCTGATATTATTAGGAATAAATGACCAGCAGGCCCCATCAATATCTCGGCAGGCCTCGGAGGAACTGAACCAGAGACTATCAATAAAAGTCCACCGAAAAAGTGGCGGTATCAGCCAGAATAAAACAGCTGCAATGACGATTGTGAAGGCCGTATTGTACCAGGAGTTGAACAGGTTGGCGTTTAACCAGCCGACAACTCCGATTTGGCTCACCGGCGGTTTTAATTGCTCTCTTCTGGCTGTCGTTGGTTGGGTCATATTATCGCTCCACCAATGCCATGCGCTTGTTGTACCAGTTCATGAACACCGATGTTGTCAGGCTGAAGAACAGATAGACCACCATAATCAGGGCCACTCCTTCGATTGCCTGCCCGGTCTGGTTAATGGTCGTATTCGTAACCGCAACGAAATCAGCGTAGCCGATGGCGATTGCCAGAGTGCTGTTTTTTGTCAGGTTGAGCATCTGGCTGGTCAGCGGGGGAATGATCACGCGCAGAGCCTGAGGGAGTACCACCAGATGTAAAACCTGTCCCGGGCGCAATCCGATGGCTTTGGCGGCCTCAATTTGTCCACGACCGATCGACTGAATACCAGCGCGGACGATTTCGGCGACGAAAGCCGAAGTGTAGAGGACCAGACCAAGGAGCAGGGCACTGAATTCCGGGCTCACTGTGATCCCACCTTGGAAATTAAAACCACGGAGTTCCGGTATGTTCATTGCTGTCGGCGCACCATAGAGTGCCCAGGCAAACAGTGGCAATAGAATTGCGGCAGCAGCTGTTAACCTCAGGGCAGGAAATGCCTGTCCGGTGAGCTCTTGCCGACGATATCCCCACCTGTTCAAAAACCAGCCAACAATCAGTACAACCAGGAAAATCCAGCCCATAGCAACGTAGGCGCTGTGGGCTTCTGGTATTGCGAAGATTAACCCCCGGTTGCAGAGGAAAACCCCTGTGAATGGATTTAACGCCTGGCGTGGTGAGGGGAAGGATTCGTAAAATATTGCATACCAGAAAAATAGTTGTAGAAGAACGGGGATGTTCTGCATCAGCTCAATAAAGCCGCCAGCAAGTTTGGCTATCAGCCAATTGCTGGAGAGCTTTGCAATGCCGATTAAGCCGCCCAGGAGGGTAGTCAGAATGATGCCGATAAAAGAAACTTTAAGGGTATTCAGGGTGCCAACAAGTAAAGCGCGAGCATAGGTGTCTGCAGCAGAATAGTTAATCAGCGATTCCGCGATTTCAAATGAGGCTTCTTTTTCCAAAAAGCCAAAACCGGTCGCGATTGACTGCCGTTCCAGATTGGTCTGGGTATTGGAATACAGGTAATAACTGGCACCGCCAACAATGAGAATGGCCAGTATTTGAAAAACCAGGGCTCGTTTGCCGGCATCGCGCCAGAAAGGGACAGCTGATGCTTCTAGGTTCGGTGATATGGGGATCTCGTTTTGATTCAAGTTTGGTTCCGCAAAGGCAAAAATTTAAAACAGTCCGCCGTCGAAACTAAAAAGTATCGACGGCGGAGTTGTCAACTAGTCATTATATTATTTGAAAGGAGGTGAATACATCAGACCACCATTTGTCCAGAGAGCATTCAGACCACGCTCAAGGCCCAGAGTGGTGTTTACGCCAACGTTGCGCTCAAACACTTCGCCGTAGTTACCGACCTGGGTGATAATGTTGTAAACCCATTTTTCATCCAGCCCGAGGGCTGCGCCATTCCCGGGAGAAAGTCCGAGAAAACGCTGGATAACCGGATCTTTGCTGTCGAGCATTGAATCGATGTTTTTAGAAGTAACGCCCAACTCCTCAGCATTGATCATGGCCAGAACAGAAAAATCAACGATATCCCTGAACTGATCATCGCCATGACGCACAGCTGGTGCCAGAGGCTCTTTGGAGATGATTTCTGGCAGAATCGCGTAGTCGTTTGGATTTGGAGCAATAGCACGGGTTCCGGCCAACTGGGAGGCATCGGAGGTTATTACGTCGCAGCGACCGGCAAAGAAAGTTTTTGCCAGCTCAGTTGTGGACTCAATAACAACCGGTTTCCAACTCATTTTACTGTTGCGGAAGAAGTCAGCAGCATTCTGCTCAGTGGTGGTTCCAGGAAGGACGCAGACGGTTGCGCCATCAAGCTCTTTCGCACTTTTTATGCCAAGTTTTTTCGGAACCATGAATCCCTGGCCATCATAATAGTTGACGGTGACAAAATTGAGGCCAAGCTGAGTTTCGCGAGTCAGAGTCCGGGTGGCATTACGGGTCAGCAGATCAATTTCACCAGACTGCAGGGCGGTGAAGCGCTGTTGGGCGGTTAGCGGAGTGTACTTGACTTTATTGGCATCACCGAAAATTGCTGCGGCAACGGCACGAGCGGTATCAACATCCAGGCCTTTCCAGACGCCTTTTTC